>CALQKQ020000389.1 GCA_943331195.2 Akkermansia muciniphila
ACCCCGGCACCTCAATGCTCTGCGGATACGACTCCACCCCGTCCATCGCCCCAGAAATCTGATAGGAAAGCACCGCCTGCTGTCCCGGTGCCAAGCTCCGCGCTGACAGCGACACCGCACTCTTCGCCGCCACCCGCACCGGCTCCGGCGCGGCAGGCTCCACCACCGGCGGAGCCGCAGCAGGTGCCGTCGGGGGCACCGCCGCTGGGGGAACGACCGGCGGCACCGCTGGCGCGGCGGGCGGCACCACTGGAGGCAAAGCGGCTGGTGGGTCGACGGGCGCTGGGGGCACCGGTGCTGTCGGCGACACCTCTACAGGAGGCTCGACGAGCGGCGGCGACACTGCCGGTGGCACAGGTACCACCGCAGGCGGCACCACCACAGGAGGCACCACAGGAGGCACCACCGCAGGAGGCGCGGGAGCCACCGGAATCACCTCCGCAGGCGGCGCGGCGGGCGGGACCTCGGGGGGGGCTTGCGCCCAGGCCGCTGGGGGAAGCCCCAGCGCTAAGGCGAAGAAAAGGAAGAGAAGACGGGACATCATGGAATTCGTAAATGAAAGCCTCACCAGTCCTTCAAGGGACGAGCCTCGGCGGTCTGTTCTTGGCGGGGGTGGACTTTCATGTCCTCATCGGAAAGCCGTTCCAATTGGCGCTTGGCCTCCGCAGCGCTGAAGCCGGTTTCGGGATTAACTTCATTTTCGGGGTCGCCGCCTTCCTCCCCCTCCCCGGGTTCCTCTCCGGGCTTGTCCCCGGGTTCTGCCTCCGGTTTTTCCGCAGGGGCCTCTGGCGTTCCCTGGTCCCCGATCTTGCCTTCTTGTTCTTTATTGCTCTTTTCGCGGGCCGCTTTTTCCTTTTCGCCCTCGGAGCCACTGCCTTCGCCGGGCTTCTCGCCCTCGGGGCCGCTGCCGCCTTCGCCTTCTTCGCCCTCGCCCTTCCCTTGGCCCGGCGGCTCGCCCTCCCCTTTTTTCCCCTTCTTCTTGCCCTTATCCTTGTCTTTGCCCTGCCCCTGCTGCTCGGCCATTTGCTTGCGGATTTCCCGCAGCTTTTGAATCAACGCGTCCGCCGTATCGTGATTGGCCTGGATGTCCCCGTCCTCCGGCTGAAGCACCAGGGCCTGCTGATAATTTTCCAATCCGTTCTCCAACTGGCGGATCAAGCCATCGATAAAACTCAGCTTGGCCAAAGTCTTAGGCTTAGCCTGCCGCGCCAATTCCGCGCTGCGCTGGTAAATCGCATTCCCCAAATTGTAGTGCGCCCGCGCCCGCAGCGGCAAATCGTCACTCAACACCGCACTCCCAAAAGCATCCACCGCCGTGTCGTAGTCCTGGCTCTTATACGCCGCCGCTCCCCTGCCAAATTCCAGCACCGGATCCCCTCCCCGACGGGCCCCGCCCTTCCCTGGCCCCAGTCGCTTTTGAAAATTGTGCAGCGCCTCCTCGTATTGCCCCGCCCCATAATACGCCCAGGGATTCCCCTCCGGCAAATCCTGACGCGCCACGCGCGGGGTCGCCCCCTCCGCCGCCCCAGGCCATCCCATCAGCCCCGCCGCCACCAGGGCCGCCAAGGCCACCGGCGCCGCCCGACCCAACCCCACCTCGCGCTGCCGCCGCACAATCCCCACCAGCCAACTGGCCAACAACAACACCAAGCCCCCCGCCAGGGGCCAGCGATACCGATCCAACGACTTGCGGGTCATTTTTCCTTTCATAGCACTGCGCTCCAGTTTTTCCAAAATCAGGTCAATCCGGCGATCGTCCACCCCATTTTCATCCAAAGGTAAATACAGCCCGCCCGTGGCATTGGCGATCGACAGCAACACCTCCCGCTGCAGCCGCGAAATCACCGGCTTGCCCTCCCGGTCCCGGTAAAATCCCCCCGGTGCCTCCGCATCCGGAATCAGCGCCCCCGCCTGCGTCCCCACCCCAATGGCTATGATAATCATCTTTTTGTCCCGCGCCCGCTGCGCCGCTTCCAAGGTCGTGCCCTCCAAACTTTCCCCATCGCTAAAGATGACCAACACCTGCTGCCCCGTGGCCCCCGCCTTGGCAAAGGTCTCCAGCGCCAAATCAATCGGCCGCGCCAAATTAGACCCACCTCGCGGGATGATCTCAGTGTCCAATGAATCAATGCTCTCCATCAAGGCGTCAATGTCCGGCGTGATCGGCGCATACAAAAACGCATTCCCCGCAAAAGGCATCAGCCCCACCCGGTCGCCCCGCAGCCGCTTCACCAAATCCGTGGCCGCCAGTTGCGTGCGCACCAAGCGGCTCGGCTTCAAATCATCCGTCAACATCGAGCGCGAAGTATCAATGGCCACAATCAAACTGCGTCCCCCAGCCCCCGTTTCTTCTTCCAAAAAACCATACTGCGGCCGCGCCAAGGCCACGATAAAACAAGCCAGCGCCCCCAACTCCAACAGCAGCACCCACCAGCTCCGCCCCTTGCCCCGCGACACCAGCAACTCCGGCAGCAGCCGCCGCGAAGCCACCCGCCCCGCCGCCTGCGCCGCCCGCCGGTCCCCCCACACCTTCAGCCCCACCAAAAACGGCAACACCAGCAACCAAAGCAGCAGAGCAGGATGAGCAAAAGTCATGTCAGCAGATAAAAGGTCAAGGATTGCGCCGCAGCAGGGTCTGTCCCAGCACCACCCCCAGCAAAGCGCAGGCCGCCGCCGCGCTCAGCGGCCAGTGATACAACTCATCAACCAAGGTGTTCCGCCGAATGTTCAGCTTGGTCTTCTCCAGCCGATCAATCTCCGCAAAAATATTCTCCAGCGCCGCCGCATCCCGCGCCGGATAAAACCGCCCATTCGTGATCTTGGCCACCTCCTTCAAGGTCTCCTCATCAAACTCCTGCCGCACCCCCACATACTGCCCATCCGGCGTCGGTATCGGCACCTGATGATACCCATCCGTCCCAATCGCGATCGTATAAATCTTAATCCCCAGCGTCTTGGCCAACTGCGCCGCATCCCGCGGACTGATCTTGCCAGAATTGTTCGCCCCATCCGTCACCAAAATGATGATCTTCGATTTCGAATCCCGACTCGTCAGGCGCTTCGCCGCCGTCGCCAGCGAGGACCCAATCGCCGTCCCCATGTCCCGCGTCTGGTTAAACCCAATCCGATCCAGCGTCACCATCAGCCAATCCTGATCCAGCGTCAGCGGCGACGCCAAATACGGCCGCCCCGAAAAAACCACAAACCCAATCCGATCGCTCCGCCGCCCCCGGATGAACTCCCGCGTCACCTTCTTGGCCACCGTCAAGCGGTCCACCTTCTCGTTCCCGATCGACATATCCCGAATCGACATGCTCAGCGAAAGGTCCAGCGACAGAAAAATCTCCACCCCGCTTTCCTCAATCGTCTCCTCAGTACGCAATTGCTGCGGCCGCGCCAGCGCCACCAGCCCGCAGCCCAAGCTCAACAACGTCAACCCCACGCTGAATCCTCCCAGCGCCCGCCGCGTCCGCGATCCCAAACCTTCCAACAAATGCACCGAAGAAAAACGCAGCGCCGACAAGCGCCCCGCCCGCGCCCGCAACAGCGCCAGCACCGGCAGCAGCAACAACAGCCACAGCCAACCAGGCGACTCAAAGCGAAAGTAAGCAGGCAACAAAGGCATCAGCAAAAAGTTAAAAACCCCCAACACCAGCAAAAAAACCGACCTCCCCCAGCCCGCGCTTTAGGAGAACGCCCACTATACCGCAATAGCGCTCCCCGCGAAGCAATTTTGCGGCCCCGCCCCCCAATTTTCCGCCGCCCTTCCTCGCCACCTCCTCGCCACCTCCTCGCCCCGCTCCCGCGACCCACCTTCACCCCCCCAGGCCAAGCCGCCGCCGCCCCCACACCGCCCCCGCCCCCACCAAGGCCAAAACCCCCGCCCCCACCGCCACCGCATCCCCCC
>CALQKQ020000390.1 GCA_943331195.2 Akkermansia muciniphila
CCCCGCATTGAAATCCCCCCCGATCAGCGAGGGCCGCGCCCCAGCAGCGCCCGGGCGCCCCGCCAGCAAGCGCTCCACCTCCCCGCGCCGCTGCCTGCGGTTGGCCGCGTGCTTCGCCAGCGTTTCCCCCCGGTAGATCCGCACCTCCGTCTCCGCGCTGCTCAGATGCACCGAGGTCACCTCCAACACCTGACCATCGCTAAACTGAATCGTCGCCGATAATCGGCTCGGATTTGCCGCCGCCGCACTGCGCAAAAGGCGCCCCCTCGCGATGATCCCGCATTCCCAGGTCCCCGCCGCGTGCACGCCCGGCACCGCGCCATACAGCTCTCTAGCCACTTGCTGCAGCACCCCCAGCGAAGCCGATTCCTGAAACAACACCACGTCCGGCTCCCACCCCATCACCTCGCGCGGAGCCGCAGGATTAAATGCCCCCGCCAAACAATTGAACGTGATCACCCGCCGCACCGGCCGCCCATCCGGTGCCGCCGCCGCCCGACCCCGCTCCGGCTGCGCCGCCGCCCCGCGCAGCAGCGGCCGGGTCTCGTCCGAAAATCCCAGCACCGCCGCCACGCAGCCCCCCGCCACCCCCAACGCGCCGCGCCGCCCACTCCCGAACCACGAAACCCCCGCCATCCCCAGCCCCACCGCCCCCCACACCCAAAACGGAAACACCGTTAGCCCCGCCACCCCATCCCACCGCCCCTGATAAATCATCACCGCCCCCACGACCCATAACAAAGCCCCCGCCGGAAGCAGCGGATACAGAAAAAAATGCCAAGCGCGCCGCATCACCAATCCACTCTCTCCGCCCTCCCCGCCGCCTCCGCATCCGCAAATCAGAGCCTCCCACCGCTCCCCGCCGCCGCGCCCGCCCTGAAAAAGGTGTTGTGCTTCCCGCCCAGCGCCGTTTGTTTCCTCCGTCTTGAAGCTCCAGCCCCCACCCCATGGCCTTCTCGGCAGTGTGCGGACCGCCCCTGGCCGCCACTCCCCTCCGCCCCGCCGCCGCGCGGCAGGTTCCCTAGCCTTCCCTCCGCGCTTCGCTGAGCCCACCCCATGACCCGAACCGATCCCTCCTCCCCCCGCCCCCGCCGCGCCTCCCCCTCCACCTCCCTCCCCGACTGGCATCGCCAAGGCTTGGTCTCCCCCAACCAACACGCCAAAACCTTCGTCCTCGACACCAACGTCCTCGTCCACGACCCCGGCTGCGTCGACCGCTTCGCCGACAACCACCTCTGCATCCCCATCGACGTCCTCAGCGAACTCGACCGCTTCAAAAACGAACAAAACGACCGCGGTGCCAGCGCCCGCGCCGTCCACCGCAAACTCTCCGCCCTCTTCCAAGAAGGCGGCGAAAGCGTCACCTGCGGCGTCCCTACCCTCGGCGGCGGCAGCCTCCGCATCGTCGCTTTCAGCCCCGAAGACCCTGCCGCCGACCTCCCCGCCCTCCGCGCCTTCCGCTCTCTCTTCCCCGCCATCGACAAAGTCGATCACCGCATCCTCGCCTGCGCCCTCATGGTGCGCGAACAAAACCGCTCCCCCGTCATCCTCGTCACCAAAGACCTCAACCTCCAACTCAAAGCCCGCGCCATCGGCGTCGCCTGCGAAGACTACCTCAACGACAAAGCCGAAGCCCGCGACGTCGCCAGCTACGACCTCCAGCGCCTCGCCGTCGACCCCTTGGAACTGCAGCGCTTCGCCAGCAGCGGCGCAATCACCCTTCCCCCCAGCGAAACCGCCGACCTCTCCGCCAACGAATACGTCCTCCTCCAAGTCAGCGAAAAACAAACCATGCCCGCCCGCCACGCCGGCCAGGGCCGCTTCATCCGCCTCCACGTGCCAGATTCCGTCAAAATCCCCAAAGGCCAACCCATCCGCCCCCTCAATCTCGGCCAACAGTGCCTCCTCGACGCCCTCCTCGACCCCTCCCTCTCCCTCGTCACCTGCTACGGCCAAGCCGGTACCGGCAAAACCCTCCTCGCCGTCGCCGCCGGCCTCAGCGAAGTCTTCCAGCGCCGCTACGACGGCCTCACCATCAGCCGCCCCGTCGTCGCCATGGGCGAAACCCTCGGCTTCCTCCCCGGCACCCTCAACGAAAAACTCCGCCCCTGGCTCCAGCCCATCTACGACGCCCTCGACATCGTCATGCGACCCCTCAGCCCTCCCCAAGCCGGTCCCCGCCGCAAACAAGACAAAAAACGCCCGCCCACCCTCAACCTCGACGCCGCCCCCAAACCCTACGACGCCCTCATCGAACAAGGCCTCCTCGAAATCGAAGCCCTCTGCTACATCCGCGGCCGCTCCATCCCCAACCGCTTCTTCATCCTCGACGAAGCCCAACAACTCACCCCCCTCGAAGCCAAAACCATCGTCACCCGCATGTCCCGCGGCTCCAAACTCATCCTCATCGGCGACCCCGCCCAAATCGACAACCCCTACGTCGATAGCCGCAGCAACGGCCTCGTCTACACCCGCAACCGCCTCAAAGGCGAATCCTGCACCGCCCACATCTCCCTCAGCAAAGGCGAACGCAGCCCCCTCGCCGAAGCCGGCGCCAAACGCATGTAAAGCCCCCTCCGCACCCCGCGTTTTTCCGCCAGACCCCTCCTGCGCCATTGCAGCCCCGCCGACGGCATCGAAAATCGCCTCGCCCTGCGATGTGCCCCCTCCCCGCCCAACCCCGCGTCCTCCCCCTCGACGCCACCCCAGACGAAGTCGCCCTGCGCCTCCGCCACCTCCCCGGCTTGCTCTGGCTCGACACCGCCGGCCACCAACCCCAGTCCGACCCTAGCGGCGGCCTCTCCCTCCTCGCCGCCTCTCCCCGCTCCCTCCTCCGCGGCCACCTCCGCGACCTCGCCCCCCTCGACGCCGCCCTCGCCCAACTCCGCGCCGCCAACCCTTCCCCCGCCGATTGGGGCTTCCCCCTCTCCGGCCTCTTCGGATCCATCGACTACGACGGCCACTACCGCTTCGGCCTCTACGACGAACTCCTCATCTACCGCCACGCCACCCGCGAATGGCTCGCCACCGGCCCCCGCCTCCCCCTCGCCCTCGCCCCTCCCTCCCCGCCCCCCACCGCCCCCTCCCTCACCTTCCTTCCCGAAACCACCCCCGCCCACTACCAAAACCAAGTCCGCCGCGCCCAAGCCTACATCGCCGCCGGCGACATCTACCAGGTCAACCTCGCCCACCGCTTCACCGCCCCCTGGCCCGCCGCCGCCGACCCCCTCGCCCTCGCCCTCCAACTCCGCGCCGCCAGCCCCGCCCCCTACGCCGCCTATCTCCACCTCGGCGACCGCCACCTCCTCTCCTCCTCCCCCGAATCCTTTCTCAAAATCAGCGGCACCCACATCCGCACCCGCCCCATCAAAGGCACCCGCCCACGCTTCCTCGACCCCGCCGCCGACGAACGCTCCGCCATCGAATTGTTCCGCAGCGAAAAAGAACGCGCCGAACTCCTCATGATCACCGACCTCATGCGCCACGACCTCGGCCAGTGCTGCGCGTTCGGCAGCGTCCGCGTCACCGACCTCCTCCGCCTCGAAACCTACCAACACGTCTTCCACCTCGTCTCTACCATCGAAGGCACCCTCCGCCCAGACGTCTCCCACCTCGACGCCCTCCGCGCCTGCTTCCCCGGCGGCTCCATCACCGGCGCCCCCAAGCGCCGCGCCCAACAAATCATCGCCGAACTCGAACCCTCCCCCCGCGGCCTCTACACCGGCGCCATCGGATACCTCAGCCCCCACGGCGAAAGCCAATTCAGCATCGCCATCCGCACCCTCACCCTCGAAAAAAACCTCGCCTCTTTCCACGTCGGCGCCGGCATCGTCGCCGACTCCATCCCCGCCCTCGAATGGCAGGAAACCCTCCACAAAGCGGTCGGC
>CALQKQ020000391.1 GCA_943331195.2 Akkermansia muciniphila
AGTGACCGCCAGCGACCAGGGCCAGCCGCCCCTTTCCGCCAGCAGCAACTTCCTCATGGTGGTCAATAACGTCGACGGCCCGCCGGTGGGCGCGGGGGGCTCCGCCACCCTAGCGGCGGATTCAAAGTATGAATTCCAAGCGGCGGATTTTGGATTTTCCGATCCCACCGATTTTCCGCCTAACTCCTTTTCCAGGGTGAAACTGAGCACCTTGCCCGTCGCCGGCAGCCTCAGCATCGACGGCGTGCCCGCCGCCGTGGGCAGTTTCGCCAGCCTGGTCTCGTCCCCTGCCGGGAGCACCTGGATCCCCCGCGCCACCGCGCAAAATTGGTATGCCATCACCTCATCCGCCGATGGAATGAAGTTAGGGGCGGTGGTCAACAACGGGAAAATCTACACCTCCGCCGACGCCGGCGTCACCTGGACCGCCCGCGACAGCAACCGCGCCTGGTATTCCATCGCCTCCTCCGCCGATGGCCTGCGCATGGCCGCGGTGGTGCAGGGCGGACAAATCTACACCTCCGCCGATGCCGGAGCCACCTGGACCGCCCGCGAGGTCAACCGGAATTGGCGCACCATCGCCTCCTCCGCCGATGGCCTGCGCCTCGCCGCCATTGTGAACAACGGCCAAATTTACACCTCCGCCGACGCCGGGGCCACCTGGTCCGCCCGCGAATACGTCCGCGCGTGGTATTCCATCGCCTCCTCCGCCGACGGCTTAAAACTCCTCGCCGCCGTGCAAAATGGGCTGCTCTATACTTCGTTAGACGCCGGGGAAACCTGGACGACCCGCGACAGCTTCCGCAACTGGCGCACCGTGGCTTCCTCCGCCGACGGCACCAAGCTAGCCGCCATCGTCAACGGCGGGCAGATCTACCTCTCCACCGACAGCGGCCTAACCTGGACCGCCCGCGAGGCCAGCCGCAACTGGTATGGCATCAGCACTTCCGCCGACGGCAGCCGCCTCGCCGCCGTGGTCTCTTCGGGCCAAATCTACATCTCCACCGACTCCGGAGCGACCTGGCGAGCACGGGATGCCGCGCGCGACTGGCGCACCATCGCTTCCTCCGCCGATGGCAACCGCCTCGCCGCCATCGTCACCGGCGGCCGACCCTACACCTCCAGCACGGGCCCGGCCCAAACCCTCGCCTTCACCCCAGCCGCCGGGGGCCTGGGCACTCCCTACGCTAGCTTCACCTATCAAGTGGAAGACGACGGGGCCCCCACGGCGAATCTGGACCTAACTCCCCGGACCTTTACCCTCAACGTCGCGGTGGCTTCGCCCTTCGCCCGATGGGCCGCGCAAAATGGGCTTCCCTCCGACCCGCAAGCCGACGGCGCAGTTCATTTGCTAGACTTCGCCTTCGGGCTCGATCCCGCCGGCACCGAGCGCGGCGAAATCGTCGTCGGGCCCGGCGGGATCAGCCAGCGGGGCCTGCCCGCCTTGAAGCTGCCCGACCCCGCCGGCGACCCGGGTTTCCGGGCTCACTTTGGGCGCCAAAAGGGCTCGGGCCTCATCTACCGCGTGGAATTCAGCGCCGACCTCAGTCAGTGGCAGCCGGCCAGCACCCCGCCCACCGTCGTCGCCGACGACGGCTTGGTAGAAGCCTGCGAGGTGCCCTTCCCCGCCTTGCTCGAAGGCGGTCGGCGCCCGCAATTCTTCCGCGTGTCCGTGAGAATCCCTTGAACGGCTCGGAAATCAGCCTCGGTCGAACGCATTTCGGCTTTTCCAGAATGACAGCAAGGCAGGCCGCGCTGAAGTTCGCGCTATGCCCGTCACCCACGTCTTTTTTGCCGCCGGAGGCGGGGCCGAGGACCGGTTTCTCGTCCTGCTGACCCTGGCCTTGCTCCTGGCGGTGGGGACTTCCCTCTTGCTCGGAAAACTCAAACTGCCGCCCCTGCCGGGCTACTTTCTCTGCGGCATCCTCCTAGCGGTGTCCGGCTGGGTGGACCTGCGGGCCGGGGCCCCCGCCGCCACCCTGCTCTCCCAAATGGGCAATGTCGGCATCATCCTCCTGATGTTTACCATCGGGGTAGAGTCCTCCCTGCACGAGTTGATGCAGCTGCGCCGCACCGGCCTGGTCGCTGGACTTGCCCAGTTAAGTCTAACCAGCGCCGCCGCCGCGCTCGTGCTCAGTTGGCTCGGCCTGAGCGGCACCGCGCTGGTCCTCACCTCCTTTCTGGCGGCGCTTTCCTCGACCGCCGTGGGCCTGAAGCTCTTCCAAGATTTCGGCCTAGCCAATCACCCAGGAGCCCGCCTCACCCTGGGCGTGGCCCTGCTCCAAGACCTCGTCGTCATCCTCCTGTTAGTGCTGCTCCCCGGCCTGACCAGCGGGCTAAAGTGGCAGGAGGCCGCCCAGTTGACCGGAATCCTAACCGCCAAAGGCTTGGTCTTCCTCGCCCTGGCCGCCGGCCTGAGCCGCTGCGGCATCCCCCAATTGCTGCGCCTGGTCAGCCACTCCCGCAGCCGGGAAATGTTCACCCTCACCGTGCTGGCGCTCTGCTCTGGGATCGCCTCGCTGGGCAGCCTGCTCGGGCTGAACTCCGCCCTCGGCGCCTTCGCCGCAGGCCTAGCGGTCAGTGGATCCGTCTACAGCCACCGCATCATGGCCGATGCCGGGACCTTCCGCGATTTTTTCCTGACGATTTTCTTCGTTTCCGTGGGGGCCTTTGTCGACGTGCCCTTTTTCTTGGCCCATTGGATCTCATTGCTCGCCGGCGCCGGGGCCATTCTCCTGCTCAAGACGGCCATTTTGACCCTAGCCGGACGCTGGAGCGGGGTCCCCCGGCGCGGGGCCCTGCTTTCCGGGATCGCCCTTTCCGGAGTCGGCGAGTTCGCCGTGGTCGTGGCCAGCAAGGCCGCCGCCTCCGGTCTGCTCGCGCCCCAAGTGCTCCAAACCCTGCTGATCGAAGTGGTCCTCACCCTGGGCCTCTCCCCCCTCATCATGCGCCTGGTGATCCCGCGAACGCGCCACTGGGACTCCGCCCGCAGCGCCAAGGCCCCCAAGCCCGAAACCGGCGGGCAGTTCGGCAAGCGCCTCCGCGGCCTCCGCGACCACGCCATTTTATGCGGCTACGGCACCGTGGGCCAGATGGTCCACCAAGCCCTCGAGCGCCTCCACATCCCCGTGGTCATCGTGGAATTAAACGCCCAAACCGCCCGCTGCCTCATCAAGGAAGGCCACGCCGTGCTCTTCGCCGACATCGCCCAAGCCGATACCCTAACTCTAGCAGGAGTGGAGCGAGCCCGCGTCATCGTGATCACCTTCCCCCACGCCGAACTTGCCCGCACCGCCCTCACCATCGCCAAGGAACGAAATCCCCAAATCGCCACCCTCTGCCGCGCCCGCTTTCCCTCCGAAGTGGAACTCCTCCGCCAGGTGGCGCCCTCCGGCTTAGTCCACGACGAACGCGAAGCCGGGCTAGCCATGCTGCGCCTCTGCCTCACCGCCTACGACCGCGACGAAGCCGAAATCGCTCTCGCCACCGCTGATTTAGAGGTCGCGGAACACGCCAACTCCCCCAGCCCCGTGGCCGCCGCCCCCGCCGGGGCTTAGCAGGCCGGGGCCGCAGACGTTTTTCAATACACGCCCTCGACGATCTTTTTCTCCAAGGCCCCAAACGGCCGGACATCGCCGACGCCGTCCCAGGGATATTTTTCGCAAGGGAGCCGGCGGATCGCTTCATCCCGCTCCAAGAACCGAGGCATGAAAAATTCCTTGGTCAGGGTGGTAAGCTCCACGCGGCCGTATTCCCCGTAATCCACCACGCGATCGGTGGCTTTGCTATCCACAATGCGCAGGACGGCGCGAGGCTGCGGAGCGTAATAAGTCACGCTGTAGCCCTGCTCCTTGAGGGTGGCG
>CALQKQ020000392.1 GCA_943331195.2 Akkermansia muciniphila
CCCGCAAGCCCAGCAAACAAGCTCCCCCCCAACTCTACGACCTCACCAGCCTCCAGCGCGAAGCCAACAACCGCTTCGGCTTCAGCGCCCGCCGCACCCTCCAACTCGCCCAGGCCCTCTACGAAGTTCACAAGGTCCTCACCTACCCCAGAACCGACTCCCGCTACCTCCCCGAGGACTACCTCAGCACCGTCCAGGGCGTCATGAAAACCTTCGCCAGTCTCGCCCCCGCCGACCGCGACTCCCTCGCCGACGACCTCCCCCGCCATGCCGATACCGCCCTCTCCAAAGGCTACGTCACCAACACCAAGCGCGTCTTCGATACCTCCAAAGTAAGCGACCACTTCGCCGTCATCCCCACCGGCCAAACCCCCAAAAAACTCAGCGTCGAAGAAGCCAAAATCTTCGACATGGTCACCCGCCGCTTCATCGCCGTCTTCTTCCCCAGCGCCGAATTCGAACTCACCACCCGCATCACCCGCATCGGCTCCGACGCCTTCAAAACCGACGGCAAAGTCATGCGCCAACCCGGCTGGCTCGCCGTCTACGGCAAACAAGCCGCCTCCGACGGCGAACTCTCCATCGTCGCCGCCGAAGACGGTGAACTCGCCCAGCCCGTCGCCATCGAAGTCGCCCCCAACGCCACCAAACCACCCCCCCACTTCACCGAAGCCACCCTCCTCTCCACCATGGAAGGCGCCGGCAAACTCGTCGACGACGACGAACTCCGCGAAGCCATGAGCGAACGCGGCCTCGGCACCCCCGCCACCCGCGCCGCCACCATCGAAGGCCTCATCTACGAACAATACATCCTCCGCAACGGCCGCGAACTCATCGCCACCCCCAAAGGCATCAATCTCATCGACCAACTCGGCGAAATCGGCGTCGATGTCCTCACCTCCCCAGAAATGACCGGCGACTGGGAGTTTAAACTCAAACAAATGGAAGCCGGCAAGCTGCAGCGCCCCGCCTTCATGAGCCAAATCCGCAAGCTCACCACCGAAGTCGTCGACAAAACCAAACAATACGCCCTCATCGCCAAAACCCGCGAATACGACGACCTCCCCGTCCATTGCCCCGTCTGCGGCGAAACCAGCCTCAAACAAACCGACAAGTTCTTCCAGTGCCGCCAACCCGAATGCGGCTTCCGCATCTTCAAAACCGTCGCCGGACGCGTCCTCACCGAAGATGAAGTCGCCACCCTCGTGCGCGATCGCTACGTCGGACCCCTCGAAGGCTTCCGCAATCGCTTCGGCCAAGAATTCGCCGCCGCCCTCGAACTCACCCCCGACCACAAAGTCGCCTTCCAATTCCAAAAAACCGAAGTCCAAGAAAAACAAGTCGAGGCCCTCGAAGACCAATCCAACGCCCTCTGCCCCTGCCCAGTCTGCAAGCTGGCCGGCCGCTCGAATCAAATCTACGACACCGAGACCGCCTACGTCTGCGAATCCGTCATCCGCGGCGACGCCGACGCCTGCAAACCCAAAGGCAAACTCAGCAAGGAAATGTGCCAGTTTCCCCTCAACCGCGAACAAGCCCTCAAATACTTCAACGAAGGCAAAACCGACCTCATCGACAAGTTCGTCTCCAAAAAAGGCCGCCCCTTCACCGCCCGCCTCGTCTGCCAAACCGAAGGCAAAATGATGCTCGGCTGGGACTTCCCCGAACGCGAACTCAAAGAAGGCGAAGCCCCTCGCAAACGCACCGGCCCCCCACGCCGCGACTTCGCCGCCAAAAAAGCCCCCGCCAAAAAAGCCGCCAAAAAAGCCGCTAAACGCACCTAGCCTCCGGCACCCCTCGGCCCCCAGGCCCCCTCCCATGCCCCAGCTCTCCCACCTCGACTCCACCGGCGCCGCCCGCATGGTCGACGTCTCCCACAAACCCACCGTCGCCCGCGAAGCCATCGCCCAAGGCCACATCTGCCTCCAACCCGCCACCCTCGACCTCATCCGCTCCGGCCTCATCCCCAAAGGCGAAGTCCTCGCCACCGCCCGCATCGCCGGCATCCAAGCCGCCAAACGCACCGCCGACTGGATCCCCCTCTGCCACCCCCTCCCCCTCACCGGCATCGCCGTCGCCATCGCCGAATCCCCCTCCGGCCTCACCATCACCGCCACCGTCCGCACCACCGCCCCCACCGGCGTGGAAATGGAAGCCCTCACCGCCGTCTCCGCCGCCGCCCTCACCCTCTACGACATGTGCAAGGCCGTCGACACCTCCATGCGCATCGAAAATATCCACCTCCTCTCCAAAACCAAGGCCCCACCCCCCGCCCCCTAGCCACCTCCCGCTCCCAACCGCCTCCCCCACCTCCAACCCCCTCAAAAAAAACCCCTTTTTCTCCCCAGCCCTCGCAAAAGGAGTGGAAATCTTAGGAATACTGTAATATTTAGTCTTCTTTAGAGTCTTCTCCACTTCCCATGCTTCCGACGACTTCCCGCCCCGCCTCTCCGAGCCGCCCCGGCCTGCGGGAAGAGACCTTCCACCTCGACGACCTGGAAAACGAAGACCTCACCATCCCCGCCGATTCCCCCGGAGGCCGCGACCTCGAAGAGCGCGTCCAAACCACGCAACACCGCCTCACCCAACTGCGCCAAGAGGCCGAGGCCCTGGAACAAGAAAAGCGCCGCTTCGAAGAACTCAGCCGCCAGCAAAAGCAGTTCATGGAGGGCCGCGCCAGCCTCGGCGAAAAACTCAGCCGCGCCCTCAGCCAACTCGACCGCGAAACCTACGAAGCCCAGCGCCGCGTCGAGCAACTCCTCCTCGTCAAGGAACGCTTCCACCATCACCTCGACGTCATCGATTCCCTCAACCCCGAGCAGTGGAATCCCCAGGATCTCCCCCACGACTTGGGCCGGGCCCTCGCCCTCATCGAAGAAGCCCAAGAAGAATACGACAAAGGCGCCTCGTGCCTCCGCGCCACTCCCTCCGCCGCCGCGCCCCCCGCCACTGCCCCCGCCGCCACCGCCGCCCGCCGCGGACCCACCGCCGCCCTCCCCCTCGACCTGACTCGCGACACCTTCCGCTTCTGGATCTTCTGCGGCCTGGGCTTCACCCTGCCCCTCGCCGCCACGGCCCTCCTCCTCTTCCTCGCCTGGCTCATCTTCCGCTAGGCGATCTCCCCAGCACCTCCCAACCCCATCCACCTATGGCTACCAAACGAGGCATCACCCGCGCCACCCGCGCCAAACAAGCCGAATTGGAAGAGCGCATCCGCCAAATGCGCCTCGAGGAAGACCACATCAAAGCCAAGATCTACAAGCTCGAAGCCAGCATCGTCGCCGCCCCCGTCCACCTCGCCGGCGACCGCCTGCGCCGCCGCCACCTCATCGAAGCCGAAGACGACGCCTTTCAGGGCCGCCCCTTCAACCGCACCCGCTGGCAAGCCGAACGCCTCAACCGCGCCCGCTCCCGCCAGGCCATCTCCGCCCTCCTCCTCGTCGCCATCTTCATCAGCTTCGTCTTCTGGTTCTACCTCCAACTGCGCAACCACGGCGTCATCTAACCGCCCTCACTTCCCCTGGCGGTACTTCTCCGCCAGTTCATTGTAGGCCCGCGTGCGCTCATTGAGTTGCCGCGCCAAGCCATCCCGCTCCCCCAGCGCCCGGCGCAGCTGCGCCGCCAAGCCCTCCTCGGCTTCCCCCTGCCGCCGCGTCGCCGCCGCCTCCGCCGCCGCCCCCCGCTGCCGCTCCTCCTCCAAGGCCGCCTCCAGCCGCGCCACCTCCCGCCCGCAGGCCTCCAAGGCCGCCCCCTGCCGCTCCGCCGCCTCCCGCTCCCCCCGCTGCTCCATCACCAGCCGCCGCTCCCGCCCCGCCCCGGCCGCTTCCCGCTGCCACTGCCACAGGCACACCACACA
>CALQKQ020000393.1 GCA_943331195.2 Akkermansia muciniphila
AATCTGTACCGGATTGCGCAAGTCGGGAAACTCCACCTCGGAGGCAAACAAGTTCACCGCATAGCCCTCCGCCACCTTGAATTCCGCCTGCTGTTCCAGCGGAGGCCGGATCACCCCCGTATTCCCCCCGTCGTCCCGCCCCGCAATCGGCGGCAGCGGCGGCAGCCAAGGCACCGCCACCATGCGCCGACTCGGATCCGCCGCCAAGCGGTGCACCTCGGCCTCCGCCGCCGCAATCATTTGATAGTAGCGCGGAATCTCCGCCGCATTTTCCTCCGGGCGCTTGCGCACCCCATAGTAAAGATCAGCATTTTTAGGCCGCACCACCTCCGCCACATAATAAGCCTTGGCCGCCACCGCCTTGGCCACCTCCCGCACCCGCGCGTCGTCCTCCCGCGCCAGCGCCCCCTCCCCAACCCATTCCCGCGCAATCACCCGAGCCATCACATGGTTGCCCAAGGCGTTGAGGTGCAGCCCATTGTCAGTTAGCCGCTCCGACTCCCGCGCGTAAGCCGCTAGACTCGCGGCAAACAGATCAACCCATACCGCCCCGCGCGCCTGCGCCGCCTCTGCTAGGACCGCGCTATAGTCCGCTAGGTCCCGGTTGCGCCCTGCCACCTCCGGCCCCTGTCCTCCCTCCTCCACCGCCGTCGGCCCCAGCAACACCAGCCTCGCCCCTGGATGCAGCCGCGCCACCTGGTCGAGGTGCGCCCCCAACTGCGCTTTGAAATCAGCTAGGCCAGCGGCACCCCCAAATGATTCGTTCATACCATAGCCCAACACCACCCACTGCGCCGGCCACTCCCGCAGCAGCGACCGCAAATGCTCCTCATAGCCCTCCGGCCGCAAACGATGCCCCACCTCATCCCCCGTCCAAGCCACACTGCGAAAATGCAACTTCTTGTCCACCTCCGCCAACTGCACCAAGGCTTCCAGCTCCCCATGCTCGCACAGCCGCTCCACCAGCGAGTTGCCATAAAAAAGCACCGTATCCCCCGATCCAAAAGCAAGGTCCGCCCGCGCCAACGGAGTCACGACCAAGGCCAACACCGCCAAGCTCGCCCTCCAAGCGCTTGATCCAACAGCAGCAGCAGATTTCAAAAAGGGATTCGACATGGCCCCACCATACGCTGCCGCACCCGCCACATTTTCGACAGGATGCCACCTCGGCCCTACCCACCGCCGCGCCCGAATTCAAGCCCTCCCACCCCGCGACTCAGCGCCTCGCTCCCCCCCAGGGGGGGCCTCCGGACAATTGCCTAGGCGCAGCCAAGGCGCGGCGTGGTTGTCGCCAGCCCCGGTCCAAGGCTACATAGCCCACGTCCCCGCGAGCCTTTTCTCCCCCCGCCCAGCCCCGCCCCCCAATCCCCATGTCCTGCAAAGTTGTCCCCTTCGACTCCCAGCCCAGAGAATCCATCCTGCGCGGCCCCACCGCCCTCACCGATGCCGTCCGCATCACCCTCGGCCCCAAATCCAAGTACCTCCTCCTTCAACGCAAGTGGGGCCAACCCCTCATCTGCAACGACGTCATCACCATCACCATCGCCAACGCATTCCAACTCCAAGACCCCGTCGAAAACCTCGGCTCTCAAATGAGGCGCCAAGCCGCTGAACGCACCGGCGAAGCCGTCGGCGACGGCACCACCACCTCCACCGCCAACGCCATCGACCTCAAACGTGGACTCAAACGAGGCTCCCAAGCCGCCATTACCGCCCTTCGCCTCCTCTCCCGCGCCGTCCCCAGCCGCCAAGAAAAAGTCAAAGTCGCCGCCATCCCTGCCCACAACCTGCGCCAAGGCATCGGCAACTACGGCTTCGACGCCGCCCAAAGCCGCTACCTCGACCCCGTTGAAGTCCGCATCATCGAGCCCACCAAAGTCGTCCGCCGCGCCCTCGAAAGCACCGTCTCCATCGCCGCCACCCTCCTCCTCACCGAAGCCACCCTCACCGACACCCCCGAACCCAAAGCGGCCCCCTCTCCCGCCCCAGCCCCCCCCATGCTCTGATCCCCCTCCTCCCCCCCCATCCACCTCGCCACCCGCTCCCCTTCACCCCATCAACCCCAACTCCCTCATCACCCATGCAACCCCTCTGGCTGGACCTCGAACCTGAAAGCGGCATCCGGGCGGTCCCCCTGCCCTGGGCTTGGCACCACCACCAACTCCAATCCCTCCGCCATCAAATCCTCGCCGCCAACAACGGCCACCTCTCCCACCCACCCCCCTCTCCCCCGGGCCTGCCCAGCCAAGCCCAAGACTGGCGCCCCCGCCAAGCTCCACCCACCCCTCTCCCCTGGCCCACCCCACCCTCCCTCGCCGAAATCGACGCCGCCCTCGGCCGCATTCGCCACGGCACCTACGGCCTCTGCGAAGAAACCGGCCAGCCCATCCCCCCAGAACTCCTCCTCGCCGCCCCGTGGCTCCACCGCTGCCCCGTATCCGCGCCTCCCACCCCTTCCCCGCTCCGCCAAACCCCAGCCCACCTGAACCCATGAAAACCGAGCCGCCCCCTTCCTCCCGCCAAACCGTCTCCATTCCCGCCGATGGCGTCCGCTTAGATGGCGACCTCCAGATCCCCCCAGGGGCCGCCGCCATCGTCGTCTTCGTCCACGGCAGCGGCAGCAGCCGACACAGCCCCCGCAACCAATACGTCGCCCGCATCCTCCGCGAAGCCGGCCTCGCCACCCTCCTCTTCGACCTCCTCACCAAACAAGAAGAAGCCCAAGACGAATTCACCCGCCACTTCCGCTTCGACATCAACTTGCTCACCCGCCGCCTCCTCGAAGTCGCCCGCTGGCTCCGCCTCCACCCCGGCACCGCCTCCCTCCCCCTCGCCTTCTTCGGAGCCAGCACCGGAGCCGCCGCCGCCCTCGCCGCCGCCGCCCATCTCGGCGAACAAGTCAGCGCCGTCGTCTCCCGCGGCGGCCGCCCAGACCTCGCCGGTGCCGCCCTCCAGCAAGTCCACTGCCCCGTCCTCCTCATCGTCGGCGGACACGACGACGTCGTGCTCCAACTGACCGAAGAAGCCCTCGAACACCTCCCCGGCGACAAAGCACTCCGCATCGTCGCCAACGCCTCCCACCTCTTCGAAGAACGCGGCGCCCTCGAACAAGTCGCCCAACTCGCCGCCCACTGGTTCCGCACCCACATCCCCGCCCCCGCCTCCGAAGGAGAATTTTCATGAAGACCGCCCTCTTCCGCTTCCGCAACCGAAGCCAGGCTGGACAACAGCTCGCCAAAGCCCTCAGCCCCTACGCCAACCGCCCAGACCTCATCGTTCTCGGCCTGCCCCGCGGCGGCGTCCCCGTCGCCTTCGAAGTCGCTCAAGCCCTCCACGCCCCCCTCGACCTCATCGTCGTTCGCAAACTCGGCGTCCCAGGCTGGGAAGAAGTCGCCATGGGTGCCATCTCCTGCGGCGGTCGACGCATCCTCAACCGTGAAGTCATCCGCCGCGCCGGTGTCACCCCAGCCCAAATCAAAGCCGTCTCCACCCGCGAACTCCGCGAACTCCACCGCCGCGAAATCGCCTATCGAAACCGCACCGGAGCCCCAGACATCAAAGACAAAACCGTCCTCCTCATCGACGACGGCATCGCCACCGGCTCCACCCTCCACGCCGCTATCCAAGTCCTCCGCGCCCAACAGCCCACCGCCCTCATCGTCGCCGTGCCCGTCGCCGCAAAGGCCGCCCTCGATTCCCTCCAGCCCGAAGTCGACGACCTCATCGCCCTCCAAGTGCCCGAAATCTTCGGCGCCGTCAGCCAATGGTATCAGGATTTCGAGCCCACCAGTGACAACGAAGTCTCTCGCCTCCTCGCCGCCTCCCCTCCCCACCCTACCTCCCACTC
>CALQKQ020000394.1 GCA_943331195.2 Akkermansia muciniphila
CTTGGGCGTATAACTCAAAGTGATGGGAACCCCGTCGCCCACATCTTCCACAAAGGGCATGATCGTTCCAGGCGCCGGTTGGTTGTCCGAGGGAATCCGCGGATCATAAAATCCGGCTAGAGAATAATAATAAAACTTCATCCCAAAGCTGACCGGCGGCGCGATGGACACGGTGGGGGGATTGGCGTCATAGCCGCTACCTCCGCTGCTCAGCGAAATCGCGGTCACACAAAAACCACTAGCATTTCCCGTGCCCGTGGGGGCCGTCCCGGCCACTGAGACGGTGCCGCCGCTGAAGGCCATCGCGGGGGCGCTGGTGTAGCCGCTGCCGCTCGCGCTCAAGGTGATGCCGATGACGAGCCCTTGGCTGTTGAGCAAGGCCTGCCCCAGGGCGCCGCTGCCGCCGCCGCCGCTGATGGTCACGGTGGGTGCCACCGTATAGGTTTGGGTGCCGCTGGCGATGCTAAAGCTAGCACTGCTCAGTCCTCCCAGCACCGCGCTAGCCGTGGCCGTGGTGCCGCCACTGCCTGCGGGCGGACTGGAAACGGTCACCGTCGGCGGCACCGCGTAGCCCGCCCCTTTGTTGATCACGGTGATGCCGCTGAGCGCCCCGCTGCCATTCACCGCCGCCGTCGCTTGGGGACTGGCCTTGTCGTGCGACCCCCGGTAGGTCCAATCATACCCCTGCCTATCTTTAAATGTAAAAGAGCTGTAGTCATAGGCCCCGCTCGCGCTGTAGCCAACATCATGTTTGTAGGCCGCCAGGGCGCTGGCGGACGCCGGCGGGTCGGTTAGCTCGGGCACTTCGTAATTGATCGACACCCCATCGCCATTGAGGGCCAGCGGCAGATAACTGAGCGGGCGGGGAAGCGTCACTTTGGTGCCCGCGATGGCGTCATAGCGCAGCGGGTAGGCAAAGGTCTCGCGGACCACTTGATAGATATCCATGCTTGGGCGCAGGTCGGCGGGGTCGGTGTATGAGATTAGCACAAATCCGGGGGACGTCGCCGCGGTGTTTAAATCGGAACGCATCGCATAGGCCCGGCCGCCGAAAATCAGGGCGTGCTCCTCGTTGGGATTGAAGCCTGGCTTGTTGGGGTCATTTTCATAATATACGCTCCCGGCCTGCTGCGCAGGCCCGAGTTCTCCGGTGCCCAAGCCCGAGGCGATCACGAGTTGCGGCGTGTCGGCGGGGTAGGCTACGGTGTAGCGGCCCACCTTGGAGGGCAGGTAAAAGGGGGTAAACTGGGGGTTGGCGGGCACCACTTTCTTGAACCACCAGATGGTGAGCCGGTCGTGGTCGACGCGGCTGTTCACAGGAATAATAGCCCCCGCCTCCGCCGCGGCCGCTCCTCTGGCCATGGGATCAATGTAGCCCGCAGGATAATAATTATCCCCGCTGGCAATATAACCAGCCCGCGAATAGCCGCTCGGAGGCTCAATGCGATCCCCCACCTGGACCGTGGCCACTAAGTCCGCCACCCCGTCGGCATCCAGGTCGTTGATGGTGCTGACCGCCGCAGTGGCGACTTGTGGACCGCTGCCATCGGGATCGGCCGCAGCCGGCTGCCCCAGCTTGTCTTCCGATTGAATGTAAAGCGGAACATACCACGGGGTGCCCCCATCCATGAACTTCAGCAAGCTGCGGCTGGTTTTGTCCGCGGAGGCCGAGAAATCGGCCATGAGGCGCTGCGTTGTCAGGTCGACACTGACTTCGGTTTCCCTGGGATCATCCTGGTAAATCAACTGGGGAAGGCGGGCGGCTTCGAACTGCGGCCCGGTGGCGATCCCGCTGCCGACCGCGGTGACGGCCACCGCTTCATAATCGGAGAGGGAGGCGGGCCAGACCTGGGTGTATTTGCACAGCACCTTCGGCCAGGGGATCTGTAGATTGGGCGCCGAACCCTGGTAAATCGCGGCGTCGCCCCGCATCATCCAGTAGATGGAGATCTTGTCGGGATTGTCATTTTCCCGCTCCGCATGATAGACTGACTGGCCGTTGGCCAGGGTCGAAGTGCCATAGAGCGCTTTTCCCCCGAGTTGCCCAATATCAAAGACCATCGACGGAGTGAGCTCAGCGTCTCCCGGCTGTGGGCTGCTCTGCCAGGGGACCAACTGCTCGCCTAATTTGGTTTCAACATAGACTGGATCCGCATCGCGCTCGACGGTCACCACGTCGGCTCCGAGGAATTCGCGCTTCCCCGTGCCGTCCAACTCTCTTCCGAGGTATTCCACCAACGCGGAGCCCTCGGTGTTGTAGGCGTGCAATGCGGAAAATCCAAACGTATTTTCATACCAAAGGGTGCGCTGTTCGCTCGGTAAGGTGTTGTTAGCCTGGTTGCTCGGGTTGTATCCCGGTGGCACGAACTCATCCACCACGTGACTGGGCATGAATCGGTTGTAAATGACATTGGCCGCCACAATCCGCCCGCTCGGAATCGTCACTTTGGGCCCGGTGAATGATTTCTCGGTCCAATAGATCATGCGCTCCGGCACTTGCGGAGTCGATCCCACCGAAAAAACTTCCGTCTTGAATTTGTAAGTCGCGACCGACTCTGACGGGGCGCTCGTGTCCGGCAGGCTCGACACCCAAGTCACCGTGACTTGGCCGGGCTGAGAGGCGAATACTTTCCCTGCGTGAGGGCTGTAGTAATAGGTCAACGTAGGCAAAAACGTCCGCACCGTGCCCGTGCTGATGGTCTCGCTAGGATTCCCTCGCAGGGTCAGGGTCAGCCCATTGACCAGATCGACCCGTTTGCCCAGCAGGGTGGCGCCGCTCACCAACCCACTCGGCAGCGAGGCCACGGTGACGGTATTACTTGAGGGCGAACAATTGGTGACGGTGACGCTGCCGCTGGCGACAAGCGGCTGGGTGGCCCCGCTCAAATTGCCCAGGTAGGCATTGGTAAAGACTTCGCCAGGCTTCACCGGCTCGGAGCGCCAATAGTTGGCGGGCGCGACCGCTCCGCTCCACGTCAAGGCGGGGGGATCAACGGTGTCGCCAAAGGAACAGCGCGGCACCCCGGAGGCGAGGCTGTATCCCGCGCTGGAGCGGGCCAGCACTGCGGTCGGCACCGGTGCCAAGGGATTCGTTTTGTCGTTGGCCGTGGGATAGCGCCCCGCCGTGATGCCCGCAATGGTGCTGGTAAGGGATGTCGGCTTGACCGCGCCCGAGGTGGCCGAAGTGGCACCCAAGCCGGCAAATTGGGGAGTGGTGGTTCCGCTGCCCGAAGCTGCGGCGGGCCCAGCTATGGTGACCGTGGGCGCGGAAGCTACCGCCGCCGCCGGCGGGATGGCCGCCGCAAAGTAGCCACTCCCCCCATTCGTGAGCGTGATCGAGGTCACCACGCCCCCGGTGAGCACCGCCGTGGCCGTAGCTGTGGTCGTGCCGGGCCCAATGGTCACCAGGGGAGGCGAGGTGTAGCCGCTCCCCCCGCCTCGGACCGTGATCGCGGTCACCACGCCCGCAGTGGAAACCGTGGCGTAAGCGCCCGCGCGTCGCCCATCGAGCAAATTGGTGGCCCCCCCCTTGATCTGAAGCTGCGCGTAAAGCGTCGGCACCAGCAGGGAGGCATGGCCGAGAATGGCAAAAAGGACAAAACGATAGCTCATGGCGTTGAATGAATGGGGCGCGGCGACGCAGAATCACTTATAAAATTAAAGAGGGGGCAGCGCGGCATAGCTGATGAAATAAAAAATGTCAGAGGCGCGGCGAAAGGGAGCGCGGGTGCGAAGGCCGAGGGAAAGGAGCGCCCCAAGGACGCCCGCTCGGCTGGCGCATTCTCTTGGCACCAAAGCGGCGGGTGCCGCCCGGGAAGGGCCCGGGGTGGCACCAGC
>CALQKQ020000395.1 GCA_943331195.2 Akkermansia muciniphila
CTCCCCGGCGCGGCCTTGCCCATGCTGTCAACCACCCCACCCGCAGTGGAGGTCTCGTCCAGCTGGAAATAGTAGGTCGGCTTCAAGGCCTTGACCGCCGCCTGATATGACGCTCCCTGCACTGCAGGAGCGGTGGCAGCCATGAGCCCGAGCAGGCCTCCAAGGGCTCCGCTGGATCGTTGAATGATAGCTTTTTTCTTCATAGGGTATGGTTGGATGAATCGCTGAGTTGCGCCCCAGTGGCGGCCGCAACGTGAACACTGACCCCGTGACATTCCCCTAGTTCGCCCCCTGGACGCAAGTCCTTTTTTATTAAGGAATTCATTATTTGCCGCCTGCCCATGGACAAAAAGTGTCCTTAAAATACTTCTCTCTCCGCAAACGCCGCCCTGGCTCTGGATGTGACTTGCATGATAGACACTCCCCGGGTAAAAAGCATGCGTCTGACTAAGCTGCGCCCCAGCCGCTCCTGCGCTTCTATGCAGCTTCCCCTTGCGCCTCGTCACCCCATCCTCCCCGAATGATATATAAGCTATTTCTTCCGGGACTATAGAACCAATTCATAACCCCAACCCGCTACGCTATGAAAACAACCCTGCTCCGACAACCCTCACGGCTCCCCCTGCTCTGGGCCGCCGCCGCCAGCCTCTGCACGACGCTCTGCCCGGCCGCTCCCACCATCAACACCGCCCCCGCCGGCACCTGGAATCTCCTCTCCGGCGGCGCTCCCATCTACCGCGTCAAGGCCACCGGCATCGAACCCCTCTCCTACACCTGGCTGCGCAACGGCACCCCCCTCGCCGACAACGAGAGCGCCGCCACGGCGGCCCTCACCTTATTGAATTCGTCCCCCGCCTCCTCAGGAAGCTACGCCGTCCAAGTGACCGACGCCACCGGTGCCGCCACCAGCGTCCCCTTCACCGTCAACTTCACCAACCCGTCCAACGACGACATCTACCTCTCCAAGGTTCTCGGCGACCACCCCACCGCCTTCTGGCGCCTCAGCGAACCCAGCGGCAACGTCCTCCTCGACCCCGCCGGCGGCCACAACGGAACCGCCAACCTCACCCGCACCGAGCGCGGCATCGCGGGCCCCCGCGGACTCGCCCCCAACCAAGCCACTCGCTTGAAACTCAGCACCAACGGCGTCTCCGCGAGCGTCCCCTACTCTCCTAATATCAACGCCATGGGGGCCTTCTCCATCGAGTGCTGGGTCAAACCCGATGTCTCCGGAAACACCGGCGCCGCCGTCCTCTCCACCCAAAATCGCAGCGCCGGACGCGCCGGCTACGTCATCTACCAAGGCAACAGCGGCAACTTCTGGGACGCTCACCTCGGCTCCGGCGGCAGCTTCGTCACCCTCCAGGGCCGCACCAAAATCGTCGCCGGCCGCTGGGATCACGTCGTCGTCACCTGGAATGGCTTCGAAGCCGGTGCCGGTGCCGCCGCCAGCCTCTACGTCAACGGACACCTCGAGGCCACCACCAATTTCGTCCTCCCCTTCCGCAACAACGAAGCCCAACCCCTCGAATTCGGCAGCCGCAGCGGCGGCCTCCTCCCCTTCGTCGGCGCCCTCGATGAAGTCGCCTATTACAATTACGAACTCACCGCCGAGCAGGTCGAAAACCATTTCAGCATCAGCTATTACCTCCCCACCGTCACCGCGCAGCCGCCCGCGACGGCAAAACCCCTGGAGGCCGATACCCTCACCCTCACCGCCGGCGTCGAAGGCTTTCCTAACACCTACGAATGGCTCAAGGATGGCACTCCCATCAACGCCTTCGAAACCAATGCCGACGGCAGCAAAAAATACCCCCTCGGCGTCGTCGGCACCACCCTGGTCGTCTCCCAAATCAACGACTGGGATGCCGGCCGCTACCACCTAGCCGTCTCCAACCCACTCGGCGGCACCGAGACTAACGGCGTCGAAGTCACGGTCGCCCCCGACACCATCCCCCCCACCGTGGCCGACGTCACCGCCACCCCCAACCCCAACCGCGTGCGCCTCGGCTTCAGCAAGGCCATGGCCCCAGATAGCCTGCTCATTCCCGAAAATTACACCTTCAGCGGCGGAGTCACCGTCACCGGCGTCTTCCCCACCGTCGACCCCGCCGTCATCAACGTCACCACCAGCGGCTTCCTCCCCGGAAAAACCTACACCCTCAGCATCGCCGGGGTCACCGATAACCGCAGCAGCCAAAACCCCATCGGCGCTAACCAGTCCACCTTCACCACCTACCAACTCACCCCTGGAGTGCTCGCCTGGGACTTCTATCGCAACGTGCCCGGCAGCCAAGTCTCTAACCTCCGCGGCGACTTCCAATACCCTGACGCCCCCTGGACCCACCGCTTCGTCACCAGCTTTAGCTCCATGGCCATCACCACCAACTACGACCTCAGCACCAACCCCGACTTCGCCGACATCAATCCCGTGAACGGTGCCCGCATGGGGGAATTCTACGGCGCCCGCGTCTACGGCTGGATCACCCCCACCGAAACCGCCGACTACACCTTCTTCCTCCGCAGCGACGACGGCTCGGAACTCTGGATCAGCCCCGACAGCAGCCCGGAAAATGTCGTCATGGCCGCCTCCCAGCCCGGCTGCTGCAACGGCTTCTCCGAATCCGGCACCCTCTACTCCGCTCCCATCTCCATGGTCGCCGGCCAAAGCTACTTCATCGAAGGCATCTACAAGGAAGCCGGGGGCGGCGACTACATCGAAGTGGCCTGGCGCAAGCAAGACGACCTCACCCAAGCCGGCGACCTCAAACCCATCCCCGCCCGCTTCCTCTCCACCTACTCCCCCCAAACCCAACCCCAGGTCATCGGCGTGCTCAATAAACCCGTCGTCCAAGGATCCCAAGCCACCCTCACCTGGACTGGCGCTGGCCACTTGCAAGAATCCGCCAACCTCACCACCTGGACCGACGTCCCCGGCGACCCCCCCAGCGGCTACGTCGCCACCCTCCCAGCCGGCACCACCAAGCGCTTCTACCGCCTCCGCCTCTAACGGCTGAGCCCCCATCGATAAGCGCCCCGCCCCCCCCACGGGGCCCCCCGGCAGCCCAAGGTCAACCGCCTTGGGCTGTCGTCGCTTCGGGCTGGGCGACCTGTGGCGGCGCCACCCCACCGCCTAGCGGATCCCGCTGCCTGGCAAAAGCCTATCTCTGGGACGCCGCCACCGCCAACCCGCTCAGCAGCTCCTTCAAGCGGCCCGCCTCCACCGGATTTTCCGGCAGCGCCCCCGGCTGAAAGGCCGCCAGCAAGTGGTCCCACACCACATTCAACTCCCGCTGCATGTCGCCCGTCTCCGCCGTCATCGCCACTACCGCATCCAACTCCGGCAGCACGAGGCAAAATTGCCCGTCCTTGCCATCCCCGCGGTACGCCCCATGGCGGCAGCGCCAAAACTGATAGCCATACCCCTGGGCCCAGTCCGACTGCGCCGGATCTTTCTTCCCCGCATCGTTAGGCACTTGACGGGAGGTCGCCTGCTCCACCCACGCCGACGGCACCACCTGCTTCCCCTGCCACTGCCCTTTCTGCAAATAGAGCTGCCCAAACTTGGCGATATCTTCCGTGCACAATTTCAGCCCCCACCCTCCCAAGGTATTGCCCTGCGGGCTGCTCGGCCACTCCGGAGGCGCGATTCCCAAGGGCTCAAACAGCCGCGGCTTCAAGTAGTCTAACACCGTCTGCCCCGTCACCTGGCGCACGATCGCCGACAACATGTGCGTCGCGGGAGAATTGTATTGAAAGTGCGTCCCCGGCACATGCGGCACCGGCTGCGCCAAAAAGGTCTCCACCCAAGGC
>CALQKQ020000396.1 GCA_943331195.2 Akkermansia muciniphila
AGGACGTCGGCGAGGAGGTCGAGGGCATCGGGCCATTCTGGGGAGAGGACTTGGGCGGAGAGGCCGAAGCTGGAGCTGCCGGATTCGGCACCTAGGGCGCCGCCGCCGTTTTCGATGGCGTCGGCGATTTCGTCGGCGGAGTGGGAGGTGGTGCCTTTGAGGAGGGTGCGGGCGAGGAGGCGGCCGACGCCGTTGGTTTCGCTGGATTCGGCGAGGAGGCCGCCGCGGAGGGAGGCGTGGAGGGAGACCATGGGGAGGCGGGGGTCTTCGCGGACGAGGAGGGTGAGGCCGTTGGGGAAGACGTGGCGTTGGACCTGGGGGGTGCCGTCGCTGGCGGGGGAGGAGGGGGCGGCGGGGGTTTCGGCTTCGCTGGGGGGGGTGAGGGAGACGATCGTGAGGGTATCGGGCACGAGGTAGGCTTGGGCGACGCGGGTGAGGTCGGCGGGGGCGACGCGGTCGATGGCGGCGAGGTAGGTGCGGGTGAAGTCGGGGTGGTGGGCGGCGTGCCAATTGCCGCCGAGGTCGCTGGCTTGGCCGCGGGTGGTGGTGAGGCTGCCGAGTTGTTCGGCGAGGAAGAGGCGGCGGGCGCGGTGGACTTCGGCGGTGGAGGGGGGATCGGAGCGGAGGCGTTCGATTTCCGCTAGGATAGCGGTTTCGGCGGCGGCGCGTTCTGCGGGATCGCATTCGGCGCTGACGTAGAAGAGGCCGTCTTGGGGAGGGGTGTAGGCACCGGCGGCGATGCTGTGGACGAGGGCTTGGCGTTCGCGGATTTCGCGGAAGAGGCGGGAGGAGCGGCCGGTGCCGAGGAGGACGCCGAGGACTTCGAGGGCGGGGATGTCGGGGTGGAGGAGGCCGGGGATGCGCCAGGCGAGTTCGAAGCGGGAGATTTCGGTGGGGAAGGGGAGGGAGGCGCGGCGGGGGCCGGCTTGGGGGGGTTCTGGGGGGACGGAGACGGGAGGGGCAAAGCAGGGGAGGGCGTGGCCGAAGTGTTTTTGGACGAGGTCTTGGGCGGCAGCGGGGGTGGTATCGCCGACGATGACGACGAACATGTTGTTGGGCTGGTAGCGTTCGCGGTAGTATTGGAAGGCGGCGTCGCGGTCGACGGCGTTGAAGCGGTCGAGGTGTCCGATGACGGGTTCGCGGAAGGGGTGTTCGCGGTAGACGGTGTGGAACATCAACTGGCTGAGGGTGCGTCCGGGATCATCTTTTCCCATGTCGATTTCCCGGCGGATGACGTCTTTTTCTTTAGCGAATTCGGCGTGGGGGAAGGTGGCGCGGGTGGTGAGGTCGGCGAGGACGTGGAGGGCGGTGTCGAGGCCTTCGCTGAGGGTATCGATCCAGTAGACGGTGCGGTCGAAGGAGGTGTAGGCGTTGAGGTAGCCGCCGCTGTCTTGGACGGCTTTGGCGAGTTCGCCGGGGCCGCGGTCGCCGGCGCCTTGGAAGACCATGTGTTCGACGAGGTGGGAGACGCCGGAGCCGCGGAGGGCGCCTTCGTGGATGCTGCCGGTGCGGACCCAGGCTTGGACGCTGATGAGGGGGGCGTGGTGGTCTTCTTTGACGAAGAGTTCTAGGCCGTTGGGGAGGGAGGAGAAAGCGGCGCCGGTGGGGGGGAAAGCCAGGGCGGGGGCGGCGGGAGCGTGGGGGAGTGGCGAGTCAGACATCGCCAAGGCTTACGCGTGGAGGCGGGGTCTGGCCACGGGAAAGTGGTCCCTGGATGAGAGGGGGGGGCGCTAGGAGGCTTTTTTGAGGAGGGCCTCTTCGAGGGCTTTGACGAGGGCGCTGTCGTCTGGGGTGGTGCCGGGTTCGAAGCGGGAGAGGGGGGTGCCGTCGCGGCCGATGAGGAACTTGCCGAAGTTCCATTTGACGTCGCCGGGGAAGGCGCCGGTTTTGCCGGTGAGTTGTTGGTAGAGGGGGTGTTGCTGTTCGCCTTTGACGTGGAGTTTGTCGAAGAGGGGGAAGCTGACCTTGTATTTGGTGGTACAGAACTGTTTGATTTCGCCGTTGGAGCCGGGTTCTTGGGCGCCGAAGTCGTTGGAGGGGAAGGCGAGGACGGTGAAGCCTTGGGCGGTGTATTTGTCTTGGAGGGCCTGAAGGGCTTGGTACTGGGGGGTGAGGCCGCACTGGGAGGCGACGTTGACGACGAGCAAGACTTTGCCTTGGTAGGATTTGAGGGAGGTGTCTTTGCCGTCGATGTCTTTGAGGGGGATGTCGTAGAGACCGGCCATGGCCATAGGGGAGAGCAGAGCCAACAGGAGCAGCGAGAGACGTTTCATGGGGCGTAAGAGGAGGAAGGGATCCAGGGTGGTTTACGTGGGGCGGTTGGGGCTTTCTTCCACCATTTGAGGAGCATCTGCGAGGAGGGGCGGCGGGGGATCGCTGGGGGTTTCTGGCCAGCGGGCGAGGAAGGCGAGTTGGGCGGCGAGGTCGGGGACGGCTTCGCGTCCGGGGCGGTGGAGGAAGCGCAGGGGGAAGCCGGGCTCGAGGCGGAGGACCTGGACGGAGGCGTTGTGGAGGGCGAAGGTGGCGCGCCAGGCGCCGCAGCTGATGGCGAGTTGGCCGTCGGGGGTGCGCTTGATGCGGCGGGTGCGGTGGGGGCTGGGGTCTCGGCTGAGGAGTTGGGTGAGGCGCGGTTGGAAGTCGATGTCCCAGGTGTGGCGCAGCCAGAGGGCTTGGGCGTGAGCTAGGGGGGAGAGGGAGACGAGGAAGGCGGGGGGGGCGGCGAGGGCGGCGTCGAGGGAGTCGATCCCGCCGGCTTTTTCGTTGGGGAAGGAGTCGTAGGCGGGGATGTAGGGTTTGATGTCGAAGATGGGGGTGCCCTCGACGAGGTCGCAGGGGCCGAGGTGGAGGAGGAGGCGGTCGATGCGGCGGAGTTGGACGGGCGTGATGCCGAGGGGGTTGGGGCGGTGGGGGGAGCGGGTGGCGAAGACGCCGCGGCGGATGGCGGGGCCGCGGGGGGGGAGGACCATGGGGCGCCAGGAGGTGTTTTTGTGGAACCACCAGAGGAGCCAGATGCGGGTGAAGCCGGCTAAGTCGCGGAGGCCGTCTTCGTAGCCGCGGCCGGGCACCATTTCGAGGACGTGAGTTTCCTCGGCGGATTCTTCGGGTTGGTGAAGGGCGGCGAACTTGAGGTGTTTGCCGGTTCTGATATAGCCGATAGGCTCCATCGCTAACATGGCGGGGAGATGGCGGCGGGCTTTATTTTTTGCCGGCGGCGGGCGACTTGCCTTGGGCGGCGTTCATTTGGCTCATGGTGCGCATTTTGTGAATGGCGCCGCTGGGCATGATGGTGTAGATGCCGTCGTCGCCGTGGTATTCGCCGGTTTCGCTGATCCAGGGTTGGTTGCGATAGCGGTAGGGTTCGGTGGGGCCGACGGGGAAGCTGGTGGGGATGATGGAGGGGAAGGAGAGGGCTTCCTTCATTTGGCCGAGGTCGACGCCTTTGCCGCCGGAGTCTTTCAATTCGCGGTTGAGGCGGCGGAGGTGGGCGTTGGTGTACCAGTCGACGTCGTGAATGCCGAAGGGCTGGAGTTCTTTTTTCCACCAGTCCCAGAGGGCTTCTTCGGAGAGTTCGGCTTCGTCGTCTTCGGGTTCTTGGGGCCAGGTTTGTTTGTCGACGAGGTAGCTGAGGAGGGCGGCGTGCATGCCCTTGAGTTTATTGATGGAGTCGACGCTTTCGGCTTTGGCGAGGTAGGTTTGGTAGCTATTGATGCCCAGGGTCATGAGGACGGCTAGGATAGCGAGGACGACCATCAATTCTGGGATGGTCATGGCGCGCTGATTCCCCGAGCGGGCGGCG
>CALQKQ020000397.1 GCA_943331195.2 Akkermansia muciniphila
GGGTAAAGAATTTCTTCTTCCTTTGCACGCCCCCGGCAGGTCTGCTAAAGCCGCCGTGCCCCTCCGGGCTGCGTCCTTTTGCCCCCTCCCATGAATCCTGAATACATCGCCCGCGTCGCCGCCGAACTCAAACTCCGCCCCGCCCAAGTCGCCGCCACCGCCGAACTCATCGGCGAAGGCGGTACCGTCCCCTTCATCGCCCGCTACCGCAAAGAAGCCACCGGCGAACTCGACGAAGTCGCCATCACCAACATCCGCGACCGCCTCCTCCAACTCGCCGAACTCGACGCCCGCCGCCTCGCCATCACCAAAAGCCTCGAAGAACGCCAACTCCTCTCCCCCACCCTCCAGGCCGCCCTCGCCAAAGCCGATACCCTCGCCCGCCTCGAAGACATCTTCGCCCCCTACCGCCCCAAACGCCGCACCCGCGCCACCATCGCCAAAGAAAAAGGCCTCGAACCCCTCGCCGATTGGCTCGCCGCCCACCAAGCGAACCCCAACGCCAACCCCGCCGCCGAAGCCCGCCTCTACCTCAAAACCGAAGGCCCCGAAGCCGACCTCCTCGTCAAATCCACCGACGAAGCCCTCGCCGGCGCCCGCGACATCCTCTCCGAACGCCTCAGCGACGACGCCCCCGTCCGCGCCGCCATCCGTAAACTCTACGAAGAAGAATCCACCCTCGCCTGCAAAGTCCTCTTCGGCAAAGACACCGACGAAGCCGCCGCCAAATTCCGCGACTACTTCGACTGGTCCGAACCCCTCAAAGCCGTCCCCTCCCACCGCCTCCTCGCCATGCGCCGCGGCGAAAAAGAAGGCTTCCTCATGCTCCGCGTCACCATCCCCGAAGACCGCGGCTTCGATACCGCCAAACGCCTCTTCCTCTCCGGCCACGGCCCCGCCGCCGAACAAGTCGCCCTCGCCATCACCGACGGCTGCAAACGTCTCCTCTTCCCCGGCATGGAAACCGAACTCCGCCTCGCCTCCAAAAAAAAGGCCGACCTCGCCGCCTCCCGCGTCTTCTCCGATAACCTCCGCGAACTCCTCCTCGCCGCCCCCCTCGGCGAAAAACGCACCCTCGCCATCGACCCCGGCTTCCGCTCCGGCTGCAAAACCGTCGTCCTCGACGCCCAAGGCAAACTCCTCCACAACGACGTCATCTACCCCACCGCCGGCAGCCAAGCCCAACTCGTCGAAGCCGCCCGCACCGTCCTCACCCTCATCGAAAAATTCAACATCCAAGCCATCGCCATCGGCAACGGCACCGCCGGCCGCGAAACCGAAACCTTCCTCCGCAAACTCAAACTCCCCCCTGCCATCGCCATCGTCATGGTCAACGAAAGCGGCGCCTCCATCTACTCCGCCAGCGACGCCGCCCGCGAAGAATTCCCCAACCACGACCTCACCGTCCGCGGCGCCGTCTCCATCGGCCGCCGCCTCATGGACCCCCTCGCCGAACTCGTCAAAATCGACCCCAAATCCATCGGCGTCGGCCAATACCAACACGACGTCGAACAAACCCTCCTCAAACATACCCTCGACGACTGCGTCCAAAGCTGCGTCAACGGCGTCGGCGTCGAACTCAACACCGCCTCCAAACAACTCCTCAGCTACGTCAGCGGCCTCAACGCCACCACCGCCGAAAATATCGTCGCCTTCCGCCACGCCAACGGCCCCTTCCTCTCCCGCGCCGATCTCAAAAAAGTCCCCCGCCTCGGCGACAAAGCCTTCGAACAAGCCGCCGGCTTCCTCCGCATCCGCGGCGCCCCCCACCCCCTCGACTCCTCCGCCGTCCACCCCGAACGCTACCCCCTCGTCGAACAAATGGCCCGCGACGCCCACTGCTCCGTCGCCGACCTCATCCGCGATGACAAAAAACGCGCCGCCCTCCCCCTCCAACACTACGTCAGCCCAGACGTCGGCCTCCCCACCCTCCACGACATCCTCGCCGAACTCGCCAAACCAGGCCGCGACCCCCGCCAACAATTCGCCGCCTTCGCCTTCGCCGAAGGCGTCGAAAAACCCACCGACCTCACCGTCGGCATGAAACTCCCCGGCCTCGTCACCAACGTCGCCGCCTTCGGCGCCTTCGTCGACATCGGCGTCCACCAAGACGGCCTCGTCCACGTCAGCCAACTCGCCGACCACTTCATCAAAGACGCCAGCGAAGTCGTCAAAGTCGGCCAAGCCGTCACCGTCACCGTCACCGAAGTCGACCTCCCCCGCAATCGCATCGCCCTCAGCATGAAGGCCAAACCCGATTTCGAAAAAAAATCCCCCAAAACCCCCGGCTCCGCCGCCCCCTCCAACGCCCGCCCCCACACCTCCAAACCGAACAACACCGGCCTGGGCAACCCCTTCGGCGGCGACTGGTTCAGCCAAGCCCAACAGCGCAAGTAAGCCCCCCCGCGCCCCCCACCTCTTGCATTCCGCCCCCGCTGTGCCACTGCTCCCGCCCATGAACGCCCCGACCGATGCCGCCCCTCTCGACCCCCTAGACCCCCAAGACGAAAGCGCATTGCTCGCCATCCGGCGCCTCAAACTCGCCCGCCTCCGCGAACTCGGCCACGACCCCTTCGGCGGCCAATTCGATATCTCCCACGCCCCCGGACCCCTCCGCGAAGCCTTCGCCGAAGGCCTCCCCATCCGCCTCGCCGGCCGCGTCTCCGCCCTCCGCGACATGGGCAAAACCATCTTCTTCGACCTCTCCGACATCACCGGTCGCTTCCAGTGCTTCCTCAACGCCAAAAACCTCCCCGAAGCCTCCTTCGCCATGTTCAAGGAATGCATCGACCTCGGCGACTGGATCGGCGCCACCGGCGAAACCTTCCTCACCAAAACCGGCGAACCCTCCCTCAAAGTCGCCTCCCTCACCGTCCTCTCCAAAGCCCTCCGCCCCATGCCCGATAAGTGGCACGGCGTCGCCGACCGCGAAATCAAATACCGCCAGCGCTACCTCGACCTCATGTCCAACGCCCGCAGCCGCGAGGTCTTCCTCACCCGCAGCCGCATCATGGCCGAAATCCGCCAGTGGCTCGGCCAACGCGACTTCCTCGAAGTCGAAACCCCCATGCTCCAAGCCGTCGCCGGCGGCGCCGCCGCCCGCCCCTTCGAAACCTTCCACAACGCCCTCGGCCAACCCTTCTACCTCCGCATCGCTCCCGAGCTCTACCTCAAGCGCCTCCTCGTCGGCGGCTTCACCAAAGTCTTCGAACTCAATCGCAACTTCCGCAACGAAGGCATCAGCCGCCGCCATAACCCCGAATTCACCATGCTCGAAGCCTACCAGGCCTTCGGTGACTTCGAAATCATGGCCGACCTCGTCGAAGAACTCATCTGCCACCTCGCCCTCAAATTCTGCGGCTCCCTCCTCATCGAACACAAAAACGACGACGGCGAGGTCACCCGCACCATCGACCTCTCCCGCCCCTGGCAGCGCACCCCCTACCGCGACCTCCTCCGCCGCGTCGACCCCCTCTGGTGGGACTACTCCCCAGAACAACGCCGCGCCCAATGCGCCGTAATGGGCGTCGAAATCTCCCCCCACATGGAGGACTACGAAGTCACCCAGCAGGTCTTCGAAAAACGCATCGAAGAAAAACAGTTCAATCCCTGCTTCGTCACCCACGTCCCCACCGAACTCGTCCCCCTCGCCAAACAAAACCCCGCCGACCCCTCCGTCGTCGACGTCTACGAACTCATCATCAACGGCGTCGAAATCAGCCCCGGCTACTCCGAACTCAACGACCCCCTCGTCCAGCGCACCCGCCTCGAAGGCCAAGCCGGCGA
>CALQKQ020000398.1 GCA_943331195.2 Akkermansia muciniphila
GCGATGGCGGTCCAGAGCCCCGCGGCTAGGCACTTTCGGAAACACAAAATCCTCGGTGCCCGCCAATGGCCGAACCCGCCCGAGGCCACGTCGCGCACGACCTACCAGTCCGAGGTCGCCGCGATGAAGCAGTGGATCGCGACCCGGCTGGAATGGATCGACAACCAGTTGGCCGTTGGCAGCATGGTGATGCGCCCGCCGGTGTTCACGCGGAGCGACGTGAGCGCAGGGACCATGCAGCTGTCGATGGCGCCCTTCGCAGGCCAGGTTCCGGGCGTGTATTTTCCGGACCGAGTTCTCTACTACACCACCGACGGCAGCGACCCGCGGCCGTCCGGGTTCCCGCTGCCGACAGCCCAAACCACCAGCACCCTGCTCGCCGAGTATGGCCAGGCGAGTTGGTTCGTGCCGACGCTGGAAAATGGCGGTCGAGCGCTGCCGATGGACGCCTGGACGGGTATCGCCGAGCCTCCCAACGCCGGGCTTTGGACCACCGGCCAGCTCGGCTTCGGGTTCGACAATGCCGGTTCTCCACTGATGTACCACACGGGCGGGGCGCACCTGAACGACAACGCCTGGACCGGCGGCGCCAGCAACCTCCAGGCCGCCATGCTCAACGTGAGTGCCTCGGCCTTTGTCCGCGTGCCGTTCACCCTGAGCGCCGATCAGCGCGCGCGGCTGGTCAGTCTGAAAGTCAAGATGCGCTATGACGATGGCTTTGTCGTCTTCATCAACGGGACCGAGGCCACGCGGCTCAATGTTTCAGCGGGTTCCGTGCCCGCCTGGAGTTCGACCGCCGACACCGCACCGGCCAATCTGACCGACGCGACGGGCGCCACCGGAGTGACCATCGACATCTCCCATGTCATCAACCGGCTCCAGGCGGGCCCGAACATGCTGGCCGTGCTGGCGTTGAACAAGACCGCCGCCGACACCGATTTTCTCTGCACCCCCAGCCTGACTGGCAGCCTCGGCGTCCTCCCAGCATCGACGCCCGCCATCTCCGCCCTCGCCTACACCGGTCCTCTGACACTCAACTCGTCGACCGCCGTAAAGGCCCGCCTCTTCGTTCCCGACACCGGCATGTGGTCGCCGCTCGCCAATTCCACCTTCATCGTCGCCGCCGTGCCGGCCACCCGGGACAATCTGGTTGTTTCCGAAGTCAACTACGCCCCCCTGTCGCCGACCCCGGCCGAAATCACCGCCGGCGCCGGCAACGCGAGTGACTTCGAGTTCATCGAACTCCTCAATACCAGCAGCGACACCGTGGACCTGACCAACGTCCGGCTCACCGGTGGGATCGGGGAGTTCAACTTCACCAACGGCGACCTGTCCGTGCGCACCGTGCCACCCGGCGGCCGCGTGGTCGTCTGTGGCAACCGGGCCGCGTTTCGCGCGCGCTACCCCAACCCCGGGATACCCGTCGCGGGGGAATTTTCCGGCAACCTGAACAACGGCGGCGATACCCTCACCCTGCTCGACAAGAACGGCGCGGTGCTCTGGGGGTTCGATTACGATGACGTAGAGCCGTGGCCGATCGTGGCCGACGGCAGCGGCGCGAGCCTCGTCCTCAATAACCCAAGCAGCCACCCGGCCCCAGACCCAGCCCTCGGCACCTCCTGGCGCCCGAGCGCCGCGCCCCACGGGGCACCCGGAGCGGTCGACAGCCGCCCCTTCCTGCTCGCCCCCGCCCTCGACGACGACGGCGATGGTGTGGGCAACCTCTTCGAACACCTCGGCGGCACCGACCCCGCGAATCCTTTGTCATCCGCGGTACCGAAGGTCACCCTGGAAACACCCGCCGGTGGCGGAGAGCCCACCGTTGCGCTCGAGTTCCCGCGCAACCTCGCCGCCGATGGTTTCACCATCACCGTCGAAACCAGCATCGACTTGGTCCATTGGCGGAGCGGGGACCCCGGCATCGTCTATGCTGGGATCCATCGCGAAGGGGATGGCCGCGCGATCATGGTCTGGCGGGCCGCCCCACCGGCCGCACCCGACAGCGCGCCGCGGTTCTATCGGCTGGTGGCGCGGGGGGAATGAAGCAGGGGGCTGATCGGCGCGCGTTTTCTTGGGGTGATTCCCAAGCGCAGGGAGTTGGTATGGCGCGGCATGGGGCCGACGCGGCGGGTGCCTGCGGCGGGCAAAAGGCTGACGACTTCCGCCTTGCATCGCGTCCCCCAAGTTCGCTTTCACGCAGCCCCGCCGCATGTCTGGCCAAGCCTTTACGAGCTCGCGGACGCCCTGCGGGCGGGAGGTTTTGCTACGCCAAATTGCTACAGATCTTGTGCAAAATCGGTGCAACTCGTTGATTATTTGGTGGGCCCGCAGGGATTTGAACCCTGGACCAAGGGATTATGAGTCCCCTGCTCTAACCGCTGAGCTACAGGCCCTGATTGGGCTTGGATAGTCGCGTTCTGGGGGGGTGTCAATTGGCTTTGGCGGATGGGGGTGAGGGGGAGGGCGGGGTGAGGGCGAGGGGGGAGAGGTCTCGGTTGCGTTGGGAGGCGGTTATCGTATGGGCTAAGGCCAGTTATGGAAGAAGATGCATTGAGCAGGGCTGAGCGGGGGCTGACGAGCGAGGGGCTTTTGGAGATGGCGCGGTTGGCGTGGCGGCATGAGGCGCGGTGCATTGGGCGGCTTTTTTGGAATCGGCTGCGCTTGTTTGATGCGCGGGGGGCGCGGGGGGCGGCGGAGGTTTTTGAGGCCTGCGTGGCGCATCTGCACTATGCGAATGGGCAGGGGAAGATTCGGGCGGCGATTACGGTTTTTGAGGAGGCGGAAGGGGACGAGGTGGGGGTGCGGATTTGGAATCACCAATTGATTCGGTATGCGGGGTATCGGGGGGCGGACGGGAAGGTGTTGGGGGATCCGAGTCAGGTGAGGTTTACGGAGCGGGTGAGGGAGTTGGGGTGGAGTCCGCCACGGGAGCGGAGTGCGTTTGATGTGTTGCCCTTGGCGATCGCTTGGCGGGGGGAGGCACCGCGGCTTTTTACCCTACCTGGGGAGGCGGTTTTGGAAGTGCCGTTGCGGCATCCGGAGTTTGAGTGGTTTGGGGAGTTGGGGCTGAAGTGGCATGCGGTGCCGGCGGTTTCCGACATGGCCTTGGTGGGAGGGGGGCGACGCTTTACGGCGGCACCTTTTAATGGGTATTACATGGGGACGGAGATTGCGTCGCGGAATTTGGGGGATGAGGGTCGGTACAATTTGTTGCCCTTGATGGCGGAGCGGATGGGGTTGGATCGCTCGATGCGGTCGATGTTGTGGAAGGATCGGGCGCTGGTGGAGCTGAACACGGCGGTGCTGTATTCTTTTGCGGAGGCGGGGGTGACGATGGTGGACCACCACACGGCGTCGGCGCAATTCATGCAGCATGTGGCGCAGGAGGAGGCCTGCGGGCGGGAGGTGCCGGGGGATTGGTCGTGGCTGGTGCCGCCGCTATCGGGGTCGAGTTGTCCGGTATTTCACCGGTACTATGGGGAGGAGCGGCCGGAGCCGGCGTATGTGGCGCAGGCTCCGGCGTGGTGAGGGGTGGGCGGCCTTATTTCGGTTGGTTTTTGGTGCCGAGGTTCCAGGCGTCGTGCATTTCTTCGGTGGAGGGGACGCGGAGGGGTCGGAAGAGGCGCATGCCGAGGAATTGGGCGCTGGTGTGGTACCAGATGCTCTTGGGGAGCTGGGGGTCCATGACTTTCCAGGCGTCTTTGGAGCCGCGGCGGGCGGCGCTGCGGAGGTCTTTGGCGTCGTCGTCCCAGGTGCCGCCGCGGACGGAGCGCGGGTA
>CALQKQ020000399.1 GCA_943331195.2 Akkermansia muciniphila
GAAATGGTTTTTTTGGGTTTTTTTGCGACATGGCACCCGCTAGGGGTAATTCTATCATGTGGCGCACGCACGTTTCGCCGTTTTCTGGGGCGCGGCCCTGGCAGGACGGCCCTTGATGCGGGCCCGCATTTCATCCTCATGAGCCCATTCCCGAGCACCCATTGGACCCGCCTGGAGCAGGAGCGGGAATTGCCTGAGGGAAGGGAGTGGTTTTGCGCCGCTTACCGCCCTGCGGTGTTGGGGTATCTGCGCACCAAGATGGACTACCATGAGGCTGAGGATTTGTGTCAGGACTTTTTTGCCAAGGTGGTGCTGGACGGCGGTCTGATGGCGAAAGCGGACCGCTCCCGAGGGCGCTTGCGCAATTTGTTGCTCAAGGCGTTGGATCGATTTTTGAGCAAGCACCGCCGCCGGTGTGGCGCGGAAAAACGGGGAGGACGGGAGATCCACGAGCCGCTGGATCCTCTCAAACACGAGGACATTTCGGTGGTGGCTCCTGACGCGGCCTTTGACCTGGCTTGGGCGAACGCCCTCTTGGACCGCGCCCTTGCCGCCACTGCGGAAGATTGCCGGAAGCGCCACAAGCTTCCCCTCTTTGAAGCCTTGCGTCCCCTTTTGGATGGTTCTGGACCAGCCATCGACCACGCCCATCTAGCCCGGGAACTTGGCGTCACCCCCCGGGCGCTGACCCTAGCCTTGAGTCGGCTGCGGCAGCGCGTGGCCAATCACCTTTACCTGGAAGTGGTCATGACGGTGCAAGGTCAAGAATGCCTTCAGGACGAATGGGACAGCGTGCGGCGAGCCCTCTATGACTAAGTTCGCTAGAAAGAAACCATCGGCAAAAGCCCCGCCCCAGCGACGCCGGCCGCCTAGCGGCTGATCCAGAGCGCGCCCCGCCTGGGCAAATGGGGCCTTAAGGAGGAAGTTGATGGCGGCGCTGCTCCAGGGCCTGCAGGCGGGCGGCGTCCTGAGGCTTGAGCAGGTCCCGCTTTTTTTGTGGGGAAAGCATGGCGCTGCGGGCGATTTCGGCCCATATCTGATCGGGCTGAGGCGGCGGGGCGTCCAGTTCCGCCAAAAGCAGCGCAGCCTCGGCCTGGTCCAGGAAAAGCTCCACTTCGTCGGAGCGCCTCTTTTCTAGCACGGTTTTGAAGCGGCCCGCCGAGGCGGTGGCGCAGCGGATGGAGGGACTCTTTTGGGCGCGCGCGTTCCAGTGCCGCGCGTTCTGCAAATAAAGCCGGGCCGACATCAGCAGCGGCCCGGTGTCCTCCGGATTCATGCGATTCATCGCCGCACAGCATTTCAGGGCATGCTCGTTGGCCACGATGGTTTCCTCCCACCTGCCGCGCTCTTCATGAAAACCGGCCTGGCTCACCCAGGAATTGGCCAGGGATTTGTAGGCCGCCATAGCAACTTTGCTGCGTTCGGACTTGGATTTTTTTCGAGCTAATACCGAGGTGGCTTCAAGCAAGCGCGCGGTGGCGGCGTCGGCATCCCCCAGGGCCCGCTTCACATTGGCCTCGGCAGCAAGGCATTCCACGAGAACGATTCCTGCCAATTCCCCGTTTTCGGATAGTTCGCCATAGTTCCTGGCGCGGGCCACGGCGGTTTCGGCAATTGAGGCCGCCGCTGCGGCCCCTTGCAGACGGGTCTTCAACGCAACCTCGAGGCAAGCCAATTGCGCCAGCCAACCCTGATACAAACCGCGCGGACGTGGCGTCGGCGTATCAGGCGGTATGCGCTGGGACACAAGCCTGACAATCTCGAGCGTTGTTTCCACCCGACCTGCGGCGGCGAGGACCGATTTGGCGAGATGCGCGGTGGCGTTCACCAGCGACTGCAGCAGGGCGTCGTCAGGGGCTAAGTCGGAAGGGGGGAGGGGAACTTGGAGGGCTTCTTGGGCCGCTCTCACGGCATCGCCGTGGTATCCCAACTCCAACAGGGCTTCCATTTCGCCAATCCTGGCCCGCGCTAAATCGGAAGCGTAGACGGACCTTTCGGGGTGAGTGGCCACGAGGACCTTCAAATGAAGAATGGCTTGCTGCCAGCGCGGCAAGGCAGTGGTCCATCGCTGCTTCTTCATTTGATCTTCCGCGATGGACATGGCGGCCCGCGCGCGAAAGGGATTAGAGTCGTAGGATCCTGAACCGCCCTTGAGGCTCCAGGGAAAAGATGCTAACATTTGTCCGACTTTGGCGGCCCATTCCAGATTGGCGCTAGTGCCCGATTGTTGCGGCATTTCCACTAAAATGCGGCTAACGAGGTCCTGCGCTTCGTGGAGGGTTTGCGCGGTTTGGGCCGCTTCCCGGAGGAAGGTCTGGCGTTGGCTATACTCTAGGTTTCGCCGCGCCTCCTCGCGCGCCCAAGCCATGCCCCCCGCCCCGCAGATCACCGCCGCCGTTGCCGCCACCGCCGCCCAATGTCGCCGGATTTTTTTGGCCATCCAATAGAGGGGCGCCTCCGACCGAGCGCGCACCGTATCCCCCGCCAGCCAACGAGTCACGTCCTCGTAGAGCTCCGCCGAAGATTGATAGCGGAAGCGCTTTTCCATGGCGAGACACTTGTCCGCGATGGCCGCCAAGTCTTTGGGGGCCTCTCGGCACACGGCGCGCAGCAGCGGTCGGTCGGCCGACTGCGCCGCCGCCAGCAAAGCAGGAATGGGCAGGGCGCGGTCCAGCGGGGCGCGTCCGCAGAGGAGGCTGAAGAGAATCGCCCCCAGCGCGTAGACATCAGAGAGGGCATCCACCTCTTGCCATCGCCCCGCCGCCTGTTCCGGCGGCATCCAAGCCAGCGAGCCAAAAACCTCGCCCTGCTGCGTCAAGGTTACGTCCAGGGAGGGGCTCTCGCGCCAACAAGCTAGGCCGAAGTCGACGATTTTAGGAATCCCGTCTTCTGTCAGGAGCACGTTGCCTGGTTTCAAGTCGCGGTGAAGGACTCCCCGCTGGTGGGCGTGCACCATGCCCTCGCAGATCTGGCGGAAAACCTCCATCTTGTCCCGGAGCCCGGGGTGTTGTTCCGCCGACCACCGCTCCACGCTCGTTCCCTTCACCAATTCCATCGCCAACCACGCGCCATCCGCGCCCGCGCCGTTGTCAAAAATGTGGGCGATGTTTTTGTGTTGGAGGGCGCCTCCAATCTCAGCCTCCCGAGCAAACCGAAGTCCGCCCAGTCCCGGCCTGGCCCAAGGCGCGAGAAATTTGAGGGCGACCTCGCGCAGCGTGCCCTCCTGGGTTGCCTTCCAGACGTTCCCAGAACTCCCCTGCCCCAAAAAGGAATGCACGGTGTAGCCCTTTGCGAACGGAACATGAAGCTCTGCTAGGGTCGGGGATTGGTCCCCCTGCGCTTGCCGCCGCTCCCCTTGTTGCCCCGCGCCGCTTTCCGGTAAAGTTGTATCCATAACAAGCGGACTTTCAGAGAACCAGCGGCAGCCCGGGCCGCTCGTGGTCGCTTGATTTTACGAACCACAGGGAAGTTTGCCTTAACTATCTCCGCATGCACCAACTATTTGCCATCAGTCCTGGCACGCTGTGAAGGACGGCGGAAATTGGTGACGCCAGCCCGCCACGACAAGCTAGGGCCACGGCGGAGCCAGCTGCCCTCGCTCCGTCAGCCCGGCCCAGCCGAGGTGCAGCGAAGCTGACTTTACTTAGTTAGCAAGGCAAACCTCGCCCCCGCAAGAGACCAAGCCCAGTCGCCCCGCCCGGCACGGGTTCCGCGAAAAAACGTCAGGCTGCGGCGGCCAGGGCGTCGCTAGCGGCAGCGGGGTGCGGCGAACACTC
>CALQKQ020000400.1 GCA_943331195.2 Akkermansia muciniphila
TCGGACCCAGGGCGTTGCCCTGGGCTAACTTAGGCCGCGCCGTTGGTGCTCTGGATCTGCGTCCCTGCGGGGCGTTTCATCCATAACGCGCCAATGGCTTGGAACATAGCGCGAGGGGGCGCGCCGCCTGCTCGGGACTGCGCTTTCTTTATTGGGGATCAGGGCGGGAGCTTGGAGAAATCAAACTGGCAGCAGCCGAGATTGAGGATGGTTTGGGGTTCGGCGAGGTGGTTGGTGAAGGGGGCGGCGAGGGCGTAGAGGCGTTGTTGGCCGTTTTTTTCTTGTTCGATCAAGGCGGCCTCGCGGAGGACGCGGAGGTGTTTGGAGGCGTTGTAGGGGGTGATGTCGAGGGCGCCGGCGAGTTCGCTGACGCTACACTGTTTTTCGAGTAGCTTGCGGATGATGCGCAGGCGGTTTTCCTCGCCGAGGGCTTTCATCGCGGTGATGCAGTCGAATTTTTTCATGGGCCGCTCAAACTGCTGCGGTGCCGGAGTCATGGCCAGGGAGACCGCCATGAGGGGTCGCGGGGGCGGTTGCGTCGCGATGGGTGGGAACGGGTTTGCCGGGGCGGAAATGTTCTTCGTGGTCTAGGGTGGTGCGGAGTCCGAAAAACTGCTGGGGGACGGCATGGAGGCTGGCGCGGACGGCGCTGAGCAGGATTTCGGGGGGGGCTTCGGCGCGCAGGTTGATGATGAGTTGCCCGCCGGTACTGGGTTCATCGAGGGCCATGCCGCTTTCGGGGACGTAGTCGTTGCGCACGAGGTTTACGGAGGCGATTTCCCCGGCGATGCCGTCATCGGGGCTGTAGGTCATTTTCAAGTGGGCGACTTCGGCTTGGTGTGCTTGGAGGCGCGACTGGATGTCGCTGGCGAAGGCTTGGAGGAAGGCGTTGGCGTCGAATTCATCGTCGGCTTGCAGGGTCGCGGTGGCGTTCAACCAGCCGAGGAGGGCCTCGCCGTCGGCATAGACTTCGTAGTCCATCGTCAAGGCGGCCCGTGAGCCCTGGGTGTCGCGGGTGATGATGTCAAACCAGGGCTGCAACCCGGTTTCGTGGCGCGAGGAAGCGCTTAGGACGAAGGCCTCGGGGAACGCGGTTTCCAGGGCGCCGATGAGTTCGGCGAGTTGCGTTGGGGTGAGGAGTTCTTCTTTGTTGACGACGATGACATCGGCTTCTTCGAGTTGTTTTTTGTAGATGTAGGCGACTTTGGCGGAGAAATTTCCGCCGTCATCGAGGCCGAGGACGCGGCGGGCGCGGATGGGGTCGACGAGCACGCTGAGCGGCGCGACGGTGAAGTCTGCGCCATAGATGCGGCGCAGGGGATAGGTCACGGTGGCGACGAGGTCGGTGCAGCTTCCGACGGGTTCGGCGATGAAGACATCGGGCTTGGTGGCATCGGTGAGTTTGGCGGCGGCATCGACGAGGGTATTGAAGCGGCAGCAGAAGCAACCGCCCGCGATTTCCTCGGTGGCGAAGCCCTGGTTGCGCATGAGGGTGGTGTCGACGAGGCCGCCGGCTTGGTCATTGGTGATGAGGCCGACGCGGAGTCCCTGGTCGCTGAGATGTCGGGCGAGCCGGCCCATGGTGGTGGTCTTCCCGGAGCCGAGGAAGCCGCCGATCATGATGTAGCGAGGAGGAGCGGAAGCGGTGTCAGCCATGGCGGGATGGTGGAGTGACTATATGCGCATGCAAGCAGGTATTTCGTGCGCCGTCGGCGGCTGGGGCGGCTGGGGCGCGGCCCTCCCAGTTGGGTGTTAGGAGTGGCGGGCGGGGAGGTGGTCGAAATTCCCGAGTTCGCAGGCGCGGACGAAGCCTTCGGTGGTGGTTTTGAGGTCGTCCCAGTGGGAGCGGATGTGGGCGGCTTCGGGGGTGCTGATGGCGCGGTCGCTGGCGGCGGTGGTGATGGAGACGAGGAGGTCGGCGAATTGTTGGACGATGGCGTTGGTGGCGGGGCCGACTTCGCGCTGGGTGTGGTCGGGGTTGCGGGGATTTCTAACAAAGAATCCGCCGGCTTGTTGGCAGAGCCATTGGATGATGTGGGGGTCCTTGGTGAGGCGGATGAGTTCGGCGCTGCGGTCGAGGGGGTTGCGGCTGCCGCTGCCTTGGCCTTCTTCCTCGGGGGGCTGGGACCATTTATAGACGAGGGAGAGGGAGATGCCGAGTTCGCTGGCGATTTCCTTGGGGCTGGTCCGCTCGAAGGCGCTGCGGAGAATTTCGTGTGATTCCACGCGGGTATTAAAGAGCAGGGGAGGCGGCCGGACAAGGCGGAATGGAGGGGGGTCAGGCGAGGAGGGGTTTGACGAGTTGTCCGGCGACGTCGGTGAGGCGGAAGTAGCGGCCTTGGAATTTGTAGATGAGTTTTTCGTGATCGACGCCGAGGAGGTGGAGCATGGTGGCGTGGAGGTCGTGGACGTGGACGGCGCCGTCGAGGATATTGTAGCCGTAGTCGTCGGTGAGGCCGTGGGCGTAGCCGCCTTTGACGCCGCCGCCGGCGAGCCAGAGGCTGAAGCAGCGGGGGTGGTGGTCGCGGCCGTAGTTATTGCCGGAGATTTTGCCTTGGGAGTAGGCGGTGCGGCCGAATTCGCCGCCGAAGACGACGAGGGTATCGTCGAGGAGGCCGCGGCGTTTGAGGTCGGTGACCAGGGCGGCGGAGGCTTGGTCGGTTTGTTTACATTGGTTGGAGATGCCGCCGACCATATCGCCGTGTTGGTCCCAGCCTTGGTGGAAGAGTTGGACGAAGCGGACGTCGCGTTCGATGAGGCGGCGGGCGAGGAGGCAGTTGGCGGCGTAGGTGCCTGGGGTGCGGCTGTCGGGGCCGTAGAGTTCGAAGGTTTCGTTGGGTTCGTCGGAGAAGTCGGTGGCGTCGGGGACGCTGGTTTGCATGCGGAAGGCCATTTCGGCTTGGGCGACGCGGGCGTCGATTTCGGGATCGAGTTGTTGTTCGGCTTGGAAGGCGTTGAGTTGGCCGAGGGTGTCGAGCATGTTGCGGCGGACTTGGGGGGAGACGCCTTCGGGGTTGGTGAGGTAGAGGACGGGTTCTTTGCCGGCGCGGAATTGGACGCCTTGGTGTTGGCTGGGGAGGAAGCCGGAGCCCCAGAGGCGGGTGTAGAGGGGTTGGTCGCGGGAGGCGTTGCGGGAGACGAGGACGATGAAGGCGGGGAGGTTATCGTTGAGGCTGCCGAGGCCATAGGAGGCCCAGGAGCCCATGGAGGGGCGGCCGGGGACTTGATTGCCGGAGCAGAAGAAGGTGATGGCGGGGTCGTGGTTGATGGCCTCGGTGTGCATGCTGCGGACGAGGCAGAGGTCGTCGGAGATGCCTTGGGTGAAGGGGAGGAGGTCGCTGATTTCGAGGCCGGAGCGGCCGTGGCGGGAGAAATTAGCGAAGGAGCCGGCGATGGGGAGGAAGCTTTGGTTGCCGCTCATGGTGGAGAGGCGCTGGTTGCCGATGACGGTTTTGGGGAGGGCGGTGCCGTGGCCTTGGCGGAGGAGGGGTTTGAAGTCGAAGGTTTCGTGGTGGGAGGGGCCGCCGGCTTGGAAGAGGTAGATGACGCGTTTGGCTTTGGGGGCGAGGTGGGGGGCGGGGAGGACGCCGGGGGAGGCGGGGGCGGGGGAGGGGCCGAGCAGTTGGGCCATGGCGAGGGCGCCGAGGCCGAGGCCGGATTGGCCCATGAAGTGGCGGCGGGTGGAGCGGAGCGGGTCGGGGAAGGCGGGGCGGTTCATGGGGGATTAGCGATTGGTGAGGGCCGCGTCGGTGGTGAGGAGGGTGGAGCAGACGA
>CALQKQ020000401.1 GCA_943331195.2 Akkermansia muciniphila
AGCGCCCTTGGGACTGCCTCACTTTGCCTCGGTGCCGATGGCCTTGATTTGGCGCAACTGGGGCTTGGTGCCCTTGGAGCGGGTCGCCGCCGTGCTCGGGGCGGAGCCGTCGGCGGTGGCTGCCTTCGGGCGCGCCATGGGCCTACCGGAGGCGCCCGCCGTGCCGCGCACCCAGGAGCGGCGCTCGTTCATCACCATCATCAAGCGCAATTGGCACCTCCTTTCCTACCAACAGCTCTTGACCCTGCTCGATTGGTCCCCGGAAAAGTTGGCCTTCACCTTGCGCGAGGACGATTGTCTCTTCATTAAGTTAGGGTCGCTCAAGCCGAATTGCCCGCCCCTCACCTGGCGCGGTCCGTCCCCCGCCGAGTCCGCCCGGGCCGCAGAAATCGCCCAGTTGCTGCGCCAGGATTTTCCGGACACCGCGCTCCTCGGCGAGGAACCGCTCTTCCAATTTGTCGGCGACCTGAGCGCGCCCCTGCCTGCGGCGCCCCCTGCGCCGCGCCGCGCCCCAGGGCCACCGCGCTTTTGTTATTCGTATTTCGCGCTCTATGGCGACCCCCTGATGGAGCCGGACCTCGATCCCTATCCCGATGCCCTTCTGGCCCGCCTCGCGGCTGCGGGGGTGACCGGGGTTTGGCTGCAGGCGGTGCTTGCGAAGTTGGCCCCGTTTCCCTGGGACCCCGCGCTCTCGCAGGATCACGCCACCCGGCGCACTAACCTCACCGCGCTGGCGGCCCGGGCCGCGCGCCACGGGATTCAGATTTACCTCTATCTCAACGAACCGCGCATGATGCCGCTGGCGTTTTTTGCGGCGCATCCGGAACTCCAGGGCGTCACCCAGGGCGATCACGCCGCCCTCTGTACTAGCAGTAAGGAAGTGAGGGCCTGGATGGAATCGTCGATCGCGTTGATTTGCCGCGAGACCCCGGAGCTGGGGGGCTTTTTCACAATCACGGCCTCGGAAAATCCGACGAATTGTTGGTCGCACGGCCTGGGGGCGGGGTGCCCGCGCTGCGGTCCGCTGGGGCCGGCTCAGGTCATTGCCGATGTGAGTGGCCTGATTCGCCGCGGGGTCGATGCGGCGGGCTCCCCGGCTCGGGTGATCGCGTGGGACTGGGCTTGGGCCGACGCCTGGGCCCTGGAGGCCATTGGCCGATTGCCTGCGGGAGTGGCATTGATGAGCGTTAGCGAGTGGTCGGCCCCGCTGGAGCGCGGCGGCGTGAAATCGGAGGTCGGGGAATACTCGCTTTCCGTGCTCGGCCCGGGGCCCCGCGCGCTGCGCCACTGGGCCGCCGCCAAAAAGCGCGGGCTGCAGGCCTTTGCCAAAATCCAAGCTGCCAACACCTGGGAGCTTTCTAGCGTGCCCTACATTCCGGCGGTGGGGCAATCCTTCGCGCACGCCTCCCGTCTGCGCGGCGAGGGTTTGGACGGCGTCATGTTGGGCTGGACGCTAGGCGGTTATCCTTCGCCTAACCTGGCGGCGGTGGCGGCGGCCATGGAGGGCGGTTCGTTGCTCGACGTCGCCCGCCACCACTATGGGGAAGCGGCGGCCGCCGCCACGGTGCAGGCTTGGCAGGCCCTCAGCGCGTCTCTAGCGGAGTTTCCCTATCATATTGAATCGGTCTACAATGCCCCTTTCCAGCTGGGGCCGGCGAACCTGCTCTGGGCCCAGGCGACGGGCTACACCTCGACCATGGTGTGCTTTCCCTACGACGACGTGGATCACTGGCGCGCCATTTACCCGGTGGAGGTTTGGGCGGGGCAATTAGAGAAAGTGGCGGCCGGTTTTGTCGCCGCCGTGACCCGTTGGCGGAGCGACCTCCCAGAAGCCGCCGCGCCCCTCGCGCGCGAAATGGCGGTGGCGGAGGCCTGCGCCATCTACTGGGCCAGCGCGGCGCGGCAGGCTCGCTTTGTCGCCGCGCGCCGCGCCGCCGCCCCGCGCGCCGTGCTGCTTCCCTTGCTCGAAGCGGAGCGCGCCGCCGCCCAGCGGCTTCACGCCCTGCAATCCGCCGACTCCCGCCTCGGCTTCGAGGCCAGCAACCAATACTTTCACACCCCCCTCGACCTGGTCGAGAAGGTCATCAACACCCGCTGGGTCGCCAGCCAACTCTAGCCGGGCCATCAGGATGCGAATTTTCCTAGCAATGCTCGTGGCGGCGGCGGCGGCGCTAGGCGCGAGGGCCGGAGCAGGGCCCCGGGTGGCGTGGCATCAAGCCCTAACGGAGGCCTGGCAAGCCGAGGGGCTCGACCTCGGCGACAGCGATGCGGTGCTGGCTTGGGTGTTCCGCCAGTTGCCCGATGACGTGCAGGTCTATCCCACGGAGAACTACTATTATTGGCGCCTCGCCGCTGGAGGCCGGGAAATCCGGGGCAACTTCCGTCCTGCTAGCGGCCTGCGCGAAAAGGGCCAGCTTTCCTTCGCCTACGCGGAGTGGCTCGAGTTTCCCGATGCCGCCCTTGCCAAGGGTCAACTCCGCGCCGCTCGCCTCCTCGGCGCGGCCGAGGGGCTCGGCGTCACCTGTCCCGACCCCCTCACCTGCGACGTCGTCCTCGCCGGAAAAAAAGTCCGCTTTCACCTTCACGCCCTGCCGCAGCTGCCGCCCGCCGCGCCCGGCCTGCTCGGTCCTGGCGAGCGCTTCATCGCCCGCACCTGGGACGAGAGCGGATTGCCTTTCTTTCTCTGCTATCAAACCCGATCCCGCTGCTTTTTCTGGGTCTTGAATGAAGAACAACCCGTCGCGGAAACCTTTACCGAGCTGGCCGCCGATGTCTCCCTGGGGCGCCGCAGCGGCTTTGTTTTCTGGACCGACCCCGCCCGGGCCGGGCGCAAAGTGCTCAGCGCGGTGCGCCAGGCCAGCATTCAGCGCAATGACTACTACGACGGGCCCTTTGACCAGTTGGCCGACAACTACGCCGCCCAAGTGCCGCTCCGCGCCACCATCGAGGACGCCTTCCCCTCTTTAAAAGGTCAGATCGATCTCTACGGCTATTTCACGAGCGGGCCCGACCGGGGCCAGCGCGTCGCTCTGACTAGCTACTTCGCCTACGCCGACTCCGCTGAAGCCCTCGCCTTCACCCAGCGGGCTGCCGCCGCGCCGATCCCGGTGGCCGCCATCGCGGCCGGCGGCAAAGACCGCTAGGGACGCCGCAGGTCCGCCTTGCCGCGGGCCCCGTTTTTGGCATCTTAGGCGATGCCTGCGATCCTCTGCTTCGGCGATTCTAACACCTGGGGGTACGACCCCGCCGCCTCGGCGCTGTCCCCGGTTCCCCTGCGCCACCCGGCGGCGGTCCGCTGGACTGGGGTGCTGGCGACGGAACTCGGCCAGGGCTGGGAAGTCATCAACGCCGGGCAAAACGGGCGCACCACGGTCTTCGAGGACCCGCACCACCCCGGGCGCAACGGCCGGGTGGCTCTTCCCATCTTCTTGGAAACCTATCAACCTCTGGACCTAGTCATCATCATGCTAGGAACCAACGACCTCAAAACCGTCTTCCATGCTCCGCCCGGGGAAATCGCCGCCGGTGCTGCCGCCCTAGTCCGCCTGGTGCGCCAGTCCGGGGCGGGTCCCGGCGGCAGCGCTCCCCAAGTGCTGCTGGTTTGCCCCCCCACGGTGGCTTCCTTGGAGCACCTTCCCGCGCTCGCCGAGAAATTCGAGGACGCCGCCGCCCGCTCCCGCCGCTTGCCCGATAACTTCCGCACTGTGGCGCGGCAACTCCACTGCCCCTTCCTCGACGCCCAGCCGCTCGTGGTTCCCAGCCCGATTGATGG
>CALQKQ020000402.1 GCA_943331195.2 Akkermansia muciniphila
TGGCGGCGCTGCCGCCCTGCGCTGTCGGGTTTTTCCTGGTGCCCCTTCCGGAAGGTCCGCCGCTGGACGCCTGGTGCATCAAGCCCCCCCATTTTGATCCGGAGCGGCGCTATCCTTTGCTCATTCACGTGTATGGCGAACCGGCCGCCGCCACCGTGGTGGACCGTTGGGGCGGGGAGAACTTTCTTTGGCACACCATGTTAGCGCAGCAGGGCTATGTGGTCATGTGCATCGATAACCGCGGGACGCCGTCTCCGCGGGGGCGCGCCTGGCGCAAGAGCATCTACCGGCAAATCGGCATTCTGGGGCCGTCGGATCAGGCGGAGGCGGTGCGGGAGATTCTGCGGAGTTGGCCCTGCCTGGATCCGCAGCGGGTGGGCGTCTGGGGGCACAGCGGGGGCGGGTCCATGAGCCTTCATGCTATCTTCCGCTACCCTGAACTCTATCAAGTCGCTATGGCCCTGTCCTTCGTGGCCAACCAGCGACTCTACGACACCATTTATCAGGAGCGCTACATGGGCCTGCCGGAGGACAACGAAGTCGGCTTTGCCGATGGATCGCCCATCACCCACGCGCACCAACTGGCGGGCAAACTCCTGCTGGTTTATGGCACGGGCGACGACAACTGCCACTACCAGAACTGCGAGCTCTTGATCAACGAACTCATCAAGCACAACAAGCCGTTCTCCCAGATGTCCTATCCCAACTGCGGCCACGGCCTCGACGAGGGCCAGAATACCAAGCGCCACCTCTACGCCACGCTCACCCGCTACTTGCTGGAAAACCTCCCTGTCACTGACTCCTAACTTTCTCCATCGCGCGATGCCTTCTTCCCACACTTCTCCTTCTCTGGCCCGGATTGCTGCGGGCATTCCGGCGGTTCACAGCAGCCTCTATTGGCGCCTGCGCTTCTCGGTGGGCGATCAGGTCGTTTTGCTAGAAATCCCCACGCCCGCAGGCAGCGAGTCGGTGCTGATTCTGCGCGACATTGAAATGGAGCGCGCGCGGCAACACGCGCGGGTCGACCGGGTCGCTTGCCCGGCGCACTTTGCGCCCGAAGGGGGTTTGTCGGGCGACCGGGAAACGGCGAATGCCCAGGCGGCGGTGGAATGCCTCCGCCGCGCCGGGGTCACCCGCGCCCTGGGCGACCGCACCTTGCCGCTGCTTTTTGTCGATTTCGCCCGCCAGGCGGGGATTGCGATTGAGTGTGAGGCGGAGCGCTGGGTGGCGGAGCGGCGGCAAAAGTCGGAGGAGGAAATCGCCCATTTGCGCGCCGCGCAGCGGGTGACGGAAGGGGCCATGCAGTTGGCCTGCGAGATGATCGGATCGGCGAGCGCTCGGGCGGACGGGGTGCTCATGCAGGAGGGCCAACCCCTCACTTCGGAGCGGGTGCGGGCGGCGGTGGACCATTGGTTGTTGGATCGCCAGTTTCACAATCCGATGGCGATTGTCGCGGGGGGGCCCTCGGCGGCGGATTGCCACTTTTATGGATTTGGGGAGTTGCGCACCGGCGAGCCGATCATCGTCGATATTTTTCCTAACTGTCGCCAGACGCGCTACAATGGCGACTGCACGCGGACGGTGGTGCATGGGGATATTCCCGATGAAGTCAAACGCATGCACGCGGCGGTGCGGGCCGCCAAAGTGGCGGCGGAACAGACCATCCGCGTGGGGGTCACGGGCGAAGCGGTGCATCGGGCCACGATCCAGGCGATGCTAGAAGCCGGCTATGGCTTTGGCTTGCCCAGCGCCGACGCGCCGCTTTCCTACTGTGCGCTGACGCATGGAACGGGCCACGGCATTGGCATTGATGTCCACGAATCTCCCCTGCTCGACATCAAAGGCCCGGCGCTTTTGTTGGGCGAGGCGCTCACGGTGGAGCCGGGGCTGTACCGCCGCGACCTCGGCGGGGTGCGCCTCGAAGACATGGTGATCGTGACGGAGCGTGGCTGCGACAACTTGAACACGCTCGGCGATGAGCTCAGTTGGAAGTAGCGGCGGGGAGAAAGCGGGGCGGGGTTTTTTCGAAAAGGCTTAGCGGCGGCGGCGGGCGGTGAAGGCGGCGAGGGCGAGGGCGGAGAGGCCGAGGGCGCTGGGTTCGGGGATGGCTTGGACGGTGAGGGCGAGGTCGAGGGTGCCGAAGGGGGAGCCGACGGGGAGGCCGCCGTCGCCGTAGTTGGTGAACGTGAAGGAGCCGGGGTTGAGCTTGGTGAGGTCGACGGCGAAGACGGCGGAGCCGGTCCAGGCGACGAGGTCGTTGTGGGCCAAGGGGATGTCGGCAGTGAGGAGGCTGATGCCGAAATCGTCGCCGGAGTTGTCGTGGTCGACGTGGAGGCCGTCGACGAAATCGGTGGTGGCGCTGCCGCCTGAAGGGGTGACGCTGAGGGAAACGGAACCGCTTTCTAGGGCGGTGGTGTAGTTGTTGTAGGAGGCGGAGGGGACGTAGTCGGCGGTGAGGGCACCGCCTTTCCATTCGATGATGGAGGAGAGGATGGATCCGGAGAGGGTGCCGCCTGGGCTGGATTCGAGGTAGGTGGAGGCACCGGTGAATTGCCAGAGGGTGAAGCCTGCGGAGTGATAGGAGACGTCGATGGAGAGGGCGGCTTGAGCGGCGGAGGCTCCGAGGGCGCAGGCGAAGGCGGCGGCGGCGAGGCGGCGGAGGTGGGATGGGGCAGAAATCATTGGTTTTGAGCGGGTAAGAACGGAGGTCATCGCGGTGAGATACTAACAAGGCGGTATCCGGGGGAGAGTCAAGGGTTCAAAAGGGGGGTTGTCAGGGCGAGGGCTTGGTTGAGGGCTTTGCGGTAGGGGCCGGGCATGGGGAGGGCGGGGAGGTCGGCGAGGGGGTGCCAGGTTTCGCCGGGTTGGGGGGTGGCCTGGGGGGCGAGGTGGAGGTGGAGGGAGACGCGGTAGTGGGTGATGGCGTAGGTGGCGCGGAGAATTTCGGGGAGCTGGGCGGTTGCGGCGGCGGGGCGCTCGGGGAATTTCCAGAGGCCTTGGCGGCGGCGGCCGGATTCTTGGTGGAGGAGGAGGTGGTGGTCGCGGAGGGCGAAGAGGGCGTGTTCGGTGAGGGCGACGGTGGGGCGGGGGGGGGATTTGCGGGGTCGGGAGGAGGCGCTGGGGCCGGCGGAGGCGCAGAGGGATTGGACGGGGCAGAGGAGGCAGGCGGGGGCGCGGGGGGTGCAGAGGCGCTGGCCGAGTTCCATGAGGGCGCTGTTGTAGAGGCGGGGTTCGGCGCGGCAGAGGAGGGCGTCGGCCCAGGCCCAGAGTTGGGCCTGCATGGGGGGGCGGTCGATGGGGGCGTCGCTGCCGAGAAGGCGGGCGAGGAGGCGGGCGACGTTGCCGTCGACGAGGGGGGCGGGGAGGTTCCAGGCGAAGGAGGCGAGGGCGGCGGCGGTGTAAGGGCCGATGCCGGGGAGGGCGAGGAGGCCGGGGAGGGAGCGGGGGAAGGCGGCGTCGGGGAGGGCGAGGACGGCTTGGGCGGTTTTCTGGAGGTTGCGGGCGCGGCGGTAGTAGCCGAGGCCTTCCCAGGCGCGGAGGATTTCGGGTTCGGAGGCGGCGGCGAGGGTGGCGAGGTCGGGGAAGGAGGTCATCCAGCGCTGGTAGTAATCGCGGCCGAGGACGGTGGCGATTTGGGTTTGCTGGAGCATCATCTCGGAGACGAGGATGGCGTAGGGGTCCTGGGTGCGGCGCCAGGGGTAGTCGCGGCCGGTGGCGCGGAACCAGTCGAGGAGTTGGGTGCGGAAGTGGGGGGCCCAGGGGAGAGGGGAA
>CALQKQ020000403.1 GCA_943331195.2 Akkermansia muciniphila
AGGGAAGGACGCTCCGGGGAACGTGGAGTTTTTTTGGGCGGGGGGCACGGGGGGCTTTGCGGCGGGCTGCGGGAGTCGCAGTGGGGGGGAAAACAAGTGGGTGCATCCGCAGAAGGCGCTCAACATTGCCATCCGGGGGAAATACGGCAATGACGACATCAGCTATGATCTTTTTCCGGGTCGGCAGCTGCCGATCCACACGGGTTTTACGCTGCGGGACGGCGGGGATAACTGGAACAGGGACATGCTGCGGGATTGCCTTTATCCGAAGTTAGCCCACGGCTTTCTCCAAGTGGACACGGCGGATTACCGCCCGAGCGTGGTCTTCATCAATGGGGCCTATTATGGTTTGCACGACATCCGCCAGCGCTGGGATGAGACTTGGTTTGCGCAGCAATACCACCTGCCTGCGGATAAGATCGACCACCTTCTCTATGGCCACATCACGAGCACGGCGGTGACCTTGGGCGTGGACAAGGGCAGCAACGTGGATTGGCTGGATTTGATGGCTTTTTTGAACACGGCCGATCTCAGTTTAGCGGCTAATTGGACTTATGTGGAGTCCAAGATCGACATGGACAGCTTCATGGATTTCGTGGTCGCGGAATCTTATGGCAACAATACGAGTTGGCTGCACAACCGGGAGTTTTGGAAGGAAAAGAGCCCGGGGGCCAAATGGCGCTGGTTCCTCACGGACATGGACCGGACGTTTTCGACGTCGACGCTGACGGGGGTTTTGTCAGACATGCTAGGGAACGAGACGGTGCTGCGGCGGCTCAAGGCCAACGTGGGCTTCAAGCAGCGACTCGCGCAGCGCTATGCGGCGCACCTTGCGGGCACCTTCAAGCCGGCGCGGGTGCAGGCGGTGATTTCGCAAATGGACGCGGAAGTCAGCGCGGCGGTGCCCCGCCATGCGGCCCGCTGGGCGCCGGATGGGACCACGGTGTCTATCCGCAACAGCCACATTCAGCAAATCAAGGACTATGCCACGCAGCGCGCCGCCAATGCCCCAGGGGAAATCGCGGCTCAATTAGGGGTGGAGGCGGCGGTGGATTTCACTTTGGAAATTTCGCAGCCTAACCAAGGGCGCGTCATGGTGCAAGGGGTGCCGGTGGAGGCTTCCAGCTTCAAGCTTTTCCCCAACATTCCCTTTACGCTGCGGGCGGTGCCTGCGCCTGGCTATGTTTTTAGCCACTGGACGGGCACGAGCGGGGGCGAAGCGGTGGCGGTGGTGGTGAGCGGGGCTAAGACGATTGCGGCGCACTTCATGGCTTCTGGGGAGACGGTGCTAGGAGGAACCTTGGCGGAGGACACGGACTTGGAGTTGGGGCGGTCGCCTTACACCTTGAGCAGCGACCTCATTGTGCCGGCGGGCCGCAGCCTGACGATTCAGGCTGGGGTGGTGTTGCGGATGCCGGCGCAGCGCCATTTGCGGATTCAGGGGGCGTTGGAAGTGCGGGGCACGGCGGAGCAGAAGGTGTCGTTTTTGGGGCGGAACGGGGAGCGCTGGGGGGCGGTGAGTTTTGAAAATCCGAGTGGTCCTTCGCGCTTGGCGCACCTGGTGGTGCGGGGGGCGACCAAGGGGTATGACGCCACGCTCTATGGGGCCGCGCTGATGGGGCGCAATGCCACGCTGAGCGCTGACTTTCTCGACATTGCGGAGTGTGAGGGCCCTTTTTATATGTATGGCGGGAGTTGTGTGGTGCGAGATAGCGTCTTTTACAATCCCTACACGGGGGACGGACTTCATATTAAAAAGGGGAAGGCCATCGTGCAGCGCTGCCGCTTTCCGGGGAACAATGCGCCGGATACGGATGCGATTGATTTTGACGGCGTGAGCGAGGGGCTGATTGAGGATTGCCGGATTTACCGTTTCCAGGGGAGCAACAGCGATGGGATTGACGTGGGGGAAGGCTGCCACAACCTTGTGGTCCAAGGCAACGCGATCTATTACAACTCCGATAAGGGTTTTTCGGTAGGGCAGGGTTCGACGGTGACGCTGCGGCGGAATTTGGTGGTGGGTTGCGTCTTGGGGGTGGGGGTCAAGGATGCTGGTTCGGTGGCGACGCTGGACCAGAACACGTTTGTGTCGTGCGGCACGGGGGTCGCGGTGTATGAGAAGAACTTTGGGCTGGGCGGAGGGGCGGCGCTGGTGAGCAACACGATTATTTCTAAGGCCTCGGGGGCGCCGGTGACGGTGGATGGGTATTCTAGCCTGAGCACCTCGTATTCGCTGAGCGACACCCTTCCGCTGGAGGGGACGGGCAATCTGATGGGGGATCCGCGCTTTGTGGATCCGGTGGTGTTGAATTTTACCTTGCAGGCAAGTTCTCCGGCGGTGGATGCGGGCGACCCGGCGCAGCCCTTGGATCCTGACAATACCGTGGTGGATATCGGGGGCGTCTATCACTATCAGGTGGGCGATTATCCCTACGCCATTGGGGAAACCGTGGTGGTGAACGAAGTGCTGGCTAATTCTGGGGCGGATAGCGATTGGATTGAGTTGCACAACCGCACGGGGGCGGCGGTCAATATTGGGGGGTGGTTTCTGAGCGACAGCGCGGCGGATCTGCTGCGCTATCGCATTCCGGTGGGGACGATCATTCCGGCGGGAGGATTCCTGACCTTTTATGAAAGCACCCAATTTGGTCTTGCTAGTGTGGATCCCAACAAAGTGACGGCCTTTGCCCTGAGCGACCTTGGGGAGACGGTGTATCTCAGTTCTGCGGTGAACGACCAATTGGGCGAATACCAGAGCAAGGAGGAGTTTGGGCCGAGCACGGAGGGCGAGAGTTTGGGGGCGTATTACAAGCCGAGTTCGGATTCGTACAATTTTGTGGCGATGCGCCGAGCGACTCCGGGGGCGGCCAACAGTGGCCCGCGGGTGGGGCCGATTGTGATTTCGGAAATCATGTATCATCCGGCGGGCAATGGCGATGCGGAGTATGTGGAGTTGCTCAATGTGAGTGGTGAGGCGGTGACGCTTTATGACGCGCTGAAGGGCAAGGCTTGGCGGCTTAGCGATGGGATTGACTATGAATTTCCGGTGAATCCGCCGCTGACGATGGGGCCGGGGCAGCGGGTGGTGTTGGTGAGGAATGCGGTGCAGTTTGGCAGTCTGTTTGGGCCTTTGGTGCCTGCGGGGACCAAGGTGTTGGAATGGATCACGGGTGGCCTGAGCAACAGCGGGGAGAACTTGCAACTTGACCGGCCGGGGGCGGTGGATGCGGTGAATGTGCGGCAGTATGTGCGGCAGGACCGGGTTCATTTTGCGGATGTGGCGCCCTGGCCGACGAGCCCGGATGGCGGAGCGCCTTCCCTAACTAAGCTTTCGGAAAAGGATTACGGCAACGATGCGGTGAACTGGATGGCGGCGGGGGCTTCGCCGGGGTCGGTGGCGCCGGGGGCACGCTTTGGGAGTTGGGCGTCCAGCCAAGGGGTGGTGGGAGGGGCCGGGGACAGCGATGGCGATGGGGTGAGCAACTTACTAGAATACGCCCTGGGGACCGATCCCAAGGTGGCTTCGCTGGTGGAGGTGCCGCGCCAGGAGCTGGAGGAGGGGCGTATGGTGTTGAGCTATGACGTGGACCCTTTGGTTCCGGACGTCGATTACGTTTTGGAGAGTTCGGGGGATTTGCAGGCATGGAGCGCGGTGGATGCGGTGCCGGTGGCCAGCGCGGGGAGTCGGCAGGTTCGGGTTTATCGAGAACCGGAGGCGGTGACGCGGCAGCGGTTTTATCGACTCAGGGTTGAGCTCAAGCCGTGAGGGG
>CALQKQ020000404.1 GCA_943331195.2 Akkermansia muciniphila
CAAGGCCATGGCAAAGCCCCCGTCGGCTATAGTCATCAACATAAAGCGATCAATAAAAAAGAGTTAACCCGCTCCACCCTCGCCCTCACGGATCCAAACCACCCCAACGAAGTCCCCTGCCCAAAGACAAAAAGGAGCGCGGCCCTTGGCGAGCCGCGCCCCTCAAATAATCTGCTAAACCGCCCAGATCAACTGCAGCGGCGCTCCGATCAGGCGTAGCCCAGCGGCTTGGAAGGATCGAATTTGCCCGGAACCGGCACCGGATACAACCCATCCTTGTCCGGGCCAAAACGGGTCGGGGTAGCGAAATCCAACTTCTCCGGCATCTCGCTGTTGTTCCAAGCCAAAGCCTCATCCCACTGCACCATCTTGCCAGAATACGTCGCATAGCGACCCAACAGCGCCGTAAAGGTGCTCTGCGCACCGTAGGCAGCATTGTTAAGCTTGGTGTTCCCCCGGATCGCCTTATAGAGCTCGTCGTGCTCGTTCTGGTAAGGATTGCCGTCGGCATCATTGTTCCGATAGCGCCAAATCGTCTTGCCCGCGCGATCCTTAATCATGGTGCCTCCGTCGCTGAAGTAGAGCGTCCCTTTAGAACCGATGATCGTCTCGCTGACGCTATTCCAACAATTCGGTTGGTGGCGGCACTGGCTGTTCATGATGACCCCATTGGCGTAGGCGTATTCGACATAGTGGTGGTCAAAAATTTGCCCCGTCTTCCGGTCAGTCCGCGTCTCCCGGCCGCCCATGCCCTGCGCCGCTACTGGATGGGCGTCATCCATGAACCAGTTGATCACGTCGATGTTGTGAATGTGCTGCTCCAAAATGTGGTCGCCGCCGACCCACGCAAAGTGATACCAATTCTTGATCTGGTAGTACATCTCAGACCACTCCGGCTTGCGGTCCACCAGCCAAATCCCCGCATTGTTCCAGTAGCACTGCGCCGCCACCACGTCGCCGATCAAACCCTGCTTCACCTGCTCCTTGGCCGCCAAGTAGTTTTTCTGATAACGGCGCTGCAAGCCCACCACCACTTTGAGGTTCTTCTCTTCCGCTTTCTTCGCATACTCCATCACCAAACGGCAACCCGGCGAGTCCGTCGCCACCGGCTTCTCCATGAAAATGTGCTTCCCAGCCTCCACCGCCGCCTTGAACATCATCGGGCGGAACCCAGGAGGCGTCGTCAGCAACACCACATCGGCGTGCTGAATCGCCTCTTGATAGGCTTCCAGCCCGATGAACTTCCGGTTGTCCGGCACATCCACCTTCGCCCCGTGCTTCGCTTGCAAGGTCGAATGGCACGGCTCCAAGCGGTCCGAGAAAGCGTCCGCCATCGCCACAATGCGCGTCCCGCCACTGCTCAGCGCCTGGTCCGCCGCGCCTGAACCGCGACCCCCACAGCCGATCAAGGCCAACTTCAATTCGTCGCTCCCAGCCACCTGCGCGCAGGCCGAGATCGGTAGATTGACCGCCGCCGCCGCCACGGCGGCTCCGCCAATAAACTTGCGGCGGTTGGTGGTCACTTCAGAGGGAGTAGATTCAGTGGGCTGCATGGAATGTGGGTTGGTTTGCGTGAGAAAAAAAAGATCAAGTCCGTCGCCAGCTTGCGGAAAGCTCCCGCCAAGCACAACTTCAAAACGTCGCCAGGGGTTTACTTCTTCAGATCCAGGTTGGCCGCCATCTCCTCGTCCGTAGGCGGACGCGACACCATCCCCCCCGCCGGAATGTCCGCCTTGGCGATCCAAGCAATCGAATTCAACACCGTGCGGCGAAACGCCTCATTTTTCCAATTGCGGTGAAAATGCCCCCCCGTAAACCCAAACCCCCGGCTCCCATTGGCATTGTCCGAAACCCATCCCACGTGCTGCGGCACTCCCTTGGCCACGTCCTCCCGCACCGCCGCATTCCCGCTGTGCGTCCCGTCCGGACGGTTCATCGTCTCCTTAGGAGCCACCGCCGTCAGCACCGGCGTCACCCCCTGCATGTTTTCCCGGAAACGCATGTGATAGTACCACTCGTCATTGATTTTAAAAGGCTCCAAGCCCGCCGCCACCGCATGCCCCGGAAACGACTTGAACTCCGCATCCCAGTGCGGATTCACCGACCAGTCCATCTCAAAATAGCCCCCAATCCACCGCAGGAAATGATCCCCGCCCTGACCCTTAGGGATTTCCACCGCATAGTGAATGCAGCCAATCCCCACCCCGCGCTGGTGCGCCGCTTCCACATCGGCAAGCCGAGGATTGACCATGTGCCCGCCGCCGCCATCAGAATACATCACAATCGCATCCGCGTTGGACAGCGCCGAAGGATCCTGCGGCCACCCATTATTATAGACCGTCGCCAAAATCTTGCCGCCACTCGACTCATTGAGCGAGTTTGCTAGCAACATCGAACCGGCGCGGTGCTCGTGGTCGCCCGGACCATGGCTCGGATTACCCGCGATGAAAACCACCTTCTTGCCCTCTGTCAGCGGCAGGCGCTTCAACTTCAAATTGCGAAACTGCACCTTCATCGGCGGCCCCGCATGCACCTGCAAGGCCAGCAATCCTCCCCGGCGCCGCATCTGCGTGTCCGCATCCGTCAACTCCGCCGTCAGCTGCCCATTGATGTAATTCTGCAGCGTGAAGCCCTTGGCCACAATCCGATATTGGTTCCAGTCCCCCTTCTTCACCACCTTCTGCAACACCTCGTCCTCCCCCGTCTTCCCCGTCACCGCAGGCTGATGGTCTTCGCCAATCCTCGTCTGCTGCCCGCGATCCGCCAAAATCCCCCGGAAATTTTCCCCGTAAATGATCCCGCTATACCGGTCTCCCGCCTCAAAATCCGCCTGGTATCCACCAATCCCCCACGGGCGGTCCGGCAAACGAAAGCTCCGCACCTGTATCCCTGAATTCCCACTCTCAATCTTGTATTCCGCCGTCAATTCAAAATCGTCCACCTCCCCCAGCGTCCACACCAAAAAGGTGTTGGCTTCCGTCGGCACTTCCGCCGTGGTTTGACCCGTAATGCATCCATCCTGCACCTTCCAAAAACGCGGATCCCCATCCCAGCCCTCCAGCGTCGTCCCATTAAACAAAGACAGGGGTTCTTGAGCGCCGACCGGGGCCAGCGCAAAGGCCAACATCAAAAGACTAGAACGAAGGAGTGAAGCAGAAGGCATAGGGAGAAAGGCGCAGTTTCGCCAACCTTATACGTCTCCGGCCAGGCTCTTTATCAGCCCAACCCCAGCGCCGCCGCGGGATTTTACCTGCACAAATGCCGGGGCCAGATCCGCTTTTTGGGGCGTATCCCCCCCTCTTCCCGCCACCCCATGAAGCCTCTCGCCCTCCTGCTCCTCCCCGCCCTCCTCTGCTCCCTCCCCGCCCCCGCCCAGGACGCCGTCGGCCCCTTTCGCAACTCCCTCACCGTGGACCGCACCCCCGTAGACCGCGCCGCTCCCATGATGAAAAGCTACGCCCCCATGCTCGACAAGGTCCAACCCGCCGTCGTCACCATCATGACCGGCGTCGACCAACCCCGCCCTCAGCGCCGCTCCCTCAGCCAAGACGAAGCCGCTCTCCGCTTCTTCTTCGGCCTCCCCCCCATCCCCGATACCCCCGACGCCAACCCCGCCGACCGCTGGCAACAACTCGGCCTCGGCACCGGCGTCATCGTCACCAGCGACGGCTACATCCTCACCAACCGCCACGTCGTCATCCCCCAAGAAGGCGAAATCCCCCTCAACCTCATCAAAATCCGCGGCCAAGTCCCCGGCCGC
>CALQKQ020000405.1 GCA_943331195.2 Akkermansia muciniphila
AACGCATCCGGCGCTGTGCTCGCCGTGAACCTCGGTGCCGCCACCGATTTTGCCGTGCTGGCGGGCGCCGGAATCACGGTCGCAGGCGCAGTCAATTCGACCACGATTACCGGCGACATCGGGAGTTTTGCCACCCCCACCATCACGGGGTTAGAAAATACCACTCTCTTCGGCGTGAATCATGCCGGCGACGCCGTGACCCAGCAGGGCAAGCTCGATCTGGGCTTCGCTTATACGGATGCTGCCGGGCGGTCGCCAAACACGATTTTCAGCCCCATTTACGATTTGGGTGGGACGACCCTGGTTGCCGGCGTGTACAACGACCCGAGTTCCTTCTGGCTCACGGGAATCCTGACCCTGGACGCAGGCGGCGACCCGAATGCCGTCTGGATCTTCCAGACAGGATCGACCTTGATCACTAGCTCGGGCAGCAAAGTGGTTTTGGTTGGCGGGGCCCAAGCGAGCAACATCTTCTGGCAGGTGGGCAGCTCTGCGACGCTCGGCACGGGCTCCCAATTCGAGGGCTCCATCCTTGCCGCGCAAAGTATTTCGCTCAACACCGGCGCCGTGTTGAACGGGCGGGCCCTGGCCCTGACCGGCGCGGTGACCATGGACTACAATACAATCACGGTGCCGGAGGCTGGCACCACACTGCTCTTCGGGTTTGCGATGGCGACTTTATTAACAACCAGGAGGCGGCGCTTGCTCGCTAGACCCCTGGGCTGCTGAAAAGGAATGCCAGGTGACCCTGACCGCATGGACAGACCTTTCGTCGCGCCGGCACCCGCCCGATCAGGAGAAGGAACCTCAGCCCCCCTCTTTACCCGTTCCCGCCAATGACGCCATCCGCGAAACGCTAATACCTTTCAGCAATACCTTTCAGACAGCATAAAGCGCCGCCCCTGGGGCAAGGGCCAGCCAGGACTCGACCACTGCGCGAGCATGGCTGGCGGCCCAACCGGAGGATGCCTTGAAAGCCTTTCTCTCCCGGGAAATGGCCGGGACCTTCAGCCGGACGTCCCCCACGACGCCATCGCTCTGCTCAAGAATCTTCCTGACGATCGATTCACCGCCGCAGTTGCCGGTCTGGCATCAAGCCACATGCAAATCCACCAGGAAGCCGCGCGCGAATGCATCCACAAAGCCAGCTCCCCATGAATTGTCGGGCCGCTTTTCCGGACACCGTCCCCCCTTTGGCCTTGGTCCAGGCCAGTGCCGCCTCGGCGGCGCTCACTTTGCTGGTGCAGGCCCTCCGCCGGGCAGGCCATGGCGTGATTCCCGTTTCCGTGCGATATGGCCTTGGGCCTGCTGGCCATGGTCCGCCTCGCCCTGCCATTTGTGCCGGAGATCATGGTGGGCCTCCGCTGGCCTTTGCCCCTGCCCGAAGTCCACCGCACCTTCGTCCGGACTCACCCCGCAACTCGATCCTAATGTCATTCCGAGCACGATAAATCGACCGCAGGAGATTCCCCGGGCGCTCCCAGTCAGCCGTGAACCCTTACCGGACCCACTGGCTTCCGGCGGGAAGGCGGGCCATTTGTCGGCTGAACCCGCCCAGGCCAGTCAACCCGTCCCTGGAGCGGCCGTCGATCCTTCCTTGTTGCCTGCGCCAGTAGCAGCGGTCAGCAACGGAGGAGCCAGTGCTGGAAAGATTGCGTCAGGAAAATCAAACGCTCCACAGGGAACTGGCCAAGATCCAGCAACCACCTCCTCAGGCTTTCCAGGCTCTTTTTGTGAAAGCCCTCGAAGAAGCTCAGCTGCGGAAATGGCAAGCCGAGTCCAGCGGCCTTGCCTGTAAGCACCCCTTGATCACCCAAATCAATGAGGAGATTTCTCGCCTCCATCAGGCCATCGCAACACGAAGGGATGAGGCGCTTGCCAAGCTCCGCGAGGCTGCCATTCAAAATGAAAAGGTAGGGGGCGGCGGACCGGAAGTGCCCGCCGGCGCGGCGGACCAACGAAACCGTTTGATCCGCAAACTGATCCAATCCAAGGCCGAGGCCATTAAAATCACCACCACCCTTGAAACCCTATCCTCCGAATCCTCCGAAACCCCATCGGGCAGGCAAGCCCAGCAAATGAGGGCCTTCCAGTATCAACAGTTGAGAGAACTGCGGGCCCAGATCGAGGAAATCGAAACCCAACTCCAATACAACCGCATGGATTGATCCGGACTCCCTTGATTCCCCAGCGGAGAAAAACCCATCGCCACCATCGTCCCCGCACCTCTGGAGCCCACTTCCGCCCCTCCCCCATTCCCCCAAAAAACAACTTGCACTCAGGCCTCCCGCCTTTATCAGTTCCACTCTTCACTTTCCCTTCGCACACACTACCATGGCCAAAACCTGCTGGATCGAGCGCCAAAAGCGCAAAACTGCCACCGTCGCAAAGTTCGCCGCCCTCCGCGCGCAGCTCAAAAAAGAAAAAGACTACATCGGCCTCACCATGCTGCCGCGCGACGCTTCCCCTACCCGCCTCACCAACCGCTGCCTCCTCACCGGTCGCCGCCGCGGCTACCTCGCCCGCTTCAAGCTCTCCCGTATCGCCTTCCGCGAACTCGCCTCCGGCGGCCTCATCCCCGGAGTCACCAAGTCGAGTTGGTAAACCCTCCTCGCCTCCACACCTTTTCCCCAATGCCGGGCCGGAATGCTTCACGTGTTCCGGCCCTCATTCGTTTCCCCCAACTCCTCACCCTACCGCCCCTTCCTCAATCCCTCCAGATTTCCCCTGCATCCGCCCCCTAGTCATGCCATGCTGGGGCCCCAACTCCCTCCCCCTCCCCCATCCCGTGCCCATCTACGAATACATCGCCGCCGACCCCGAAAAATCCTGCAGCATCTGCGCCAAAGGCTTCGAACTCATGCGACCGATCGACCGGGCCCCCCTCGAAATCTGCTACCTCTGCAAAAATCCCGTCAAAAAACTCGTCTCCAGAGTCAGCTCCCCTAAACTCACCAAACCCCTCTCCGTCTCCGACGCCAAATCCAAAGGCTTCACCATCCTCAAACGCCGCGATAAAGGCGTCTACGAAAAACTCTGACCCGGCTCTCCCTCCTGTCCGCCGCCTCTCCCTGTCTCCCCCTGCGGCGGATCTCCCCGAATGAACCTCCTCCCTCCTCCCCTCCTCTTCCTCGCGGAAGCCCCGGCCGCCGTCCCCACCAGCGAAGCCATCGCCTGGCAATTGCTCCTCGTCTGCCTCCTCGTCCTCCTCAAAGGCGTCTTCGTCGCCGCCGAGTTCTCCCTCGTCAAGGTCCGCAGCAGCCAAATCGACGAGCTCATGCAAGAAGGCAAAGCCTCCAAGGCCGCCTTGCGCGCCAAGGCCATGGTCAACCGCCTCGAAGACTACGTCGGCGCTACCCAATTCGGCATCACCCTCACCAGCATCGCCCTCAGCATGCTCGGGGAACGCTACATCGTCGCCTGGCTCCAACCTCGCCTCGACTCCGTCCTCCCCCTCCCCCTCTCCGTCACCCACGCCATCGCCTTCATCCTCGTCCTCGTCGTCCTCACCTTCGTCGACGTCGTCTTCGGCGAACTCATGCCCAAATCCATCGCCATCCGCCGCTCCCTCGCCACCACCCTCCAACTCGGCCCCCCCCTCAGCGCCTTCGAGTCCCTCTTCCGCTACGCCATCCGCCTCCTCAACGGCAGCGCCAACTGGCTCATGCGCGTCCTCTTCCGCATCAACCCAGACCACGACGGCCTCCAAAACATCCACAGCGCCGAAGAACTCCAAATCCTCGTCG
>CALQKQ020000406.1 GCA_943331195.2 Akkermansia muciniphila
CCCATCCCAGTCCTCTCAAATGTGAGAATAATACAGCTTGATTTATCTCCTTAGTGTTGGTTATGGTCACCCAATGAATCCCCTCCTCCCGAGGGAATTTCCCCAACCTCCAGTTTCTGCCCGCCAGCTTCCTGCGGGCGAACTAGTCCCTCCTGACTCGCATGCCGCTTTCGTTTTTATCGGGTTTCCCGCCAGCTTTCGGATGACCAAGGGCGGTAGCTTTTCTTGATTTTCCTGCCCCGTCTCTCCCCTCCTCTCCCGGCTTTCCAGCCCCCCAGATGCCCTTTTCGGTGATTCCCCCCATCTCTACCGCGCTTCCCCCGCCTGATTCCTACCGGGATGCGCTTGGCTCCACTCCCCGCACCGAGGTCCCCGGTCAGGCCGCCCCGCGCGGACTTCGCTCCGGCCTCCTCGAAGTGGGCCTTTTCCTGGCCGATATCCTCCTCTGGCTGGCCCTCTTTGGGGCCTGCTTCGAAACCCTCGCCCTCGTTGCATACGCGTCCCATTTGCCCAAGCCCATCGCCATCCTGATTCCGCTGGCCGTCTCCCTGTTCGCCTCCTGGCTCGTCGGAAGCTACGACCGCGACACCGACTTCCGCAGCCTGCGCTTCACCTCGGAGTTCGTCCTTGCCGGTCTTATCGCCTCCATTTTCGGTGCCGCGCTCAGTTCCTTCTTCGGTAGTTATGGGGCCACCAAGATGGTCAGCCGCCTCTTGCTCCTCGGTACCCCCGTCTGCTTCACCTTCGCTTCCCTCCTGATGCGGCGCCACCTCGCCGGCCGCCGTGTGTGGGATCACCACGGCGTTCGCCGCCTCCTCCTCCTCGGGCAAACCAGCGAGGCCGACACCCTCCAGCGGGCCCTGGAGCTCGCCGGACGCCCCACCGTCGTGGAGCGGATCGACCCCGTCACGGCCACCCGTGAAAGCATCACCGACTGCCTCGGCTCCCGTGAGATCAAATCCACCCCCCCTCACATCACCGCCAAAGGCTCGGTTCCTCTCGACTCCATCGTCATCGCGCCCTCCGCCGAGCCCCTCATCGCCGCCATCACCCCCTTCTTGGTCTCCCTTCACACCCGCCAGCTTCCCGTCTATGCATGGGGCGCTTTCTGGCGCCAGCGGGTGCGCATGCACGACGTGCACGACAGCTCGACCGCCTGGCTCTTCGAACGCGATTTTCGCCTCCACCGCACCTCCATTCACTGGCACCTCAAACGACTCTTCGACATCGTTCTCGCCGCCTTTGCCCTCCTGCTCGCCTCCCCGCTCCTCCTCGTCGCCGCCGTCCTCATCCGGCTCGACAGCCCTGGACCAGCCCTGTTCCGCCAGCCGCGCGTCGGCTTTCTCGGCGAATCTTTTACCATCTACAAGTTGCGCACCATGCGGCTCAACGCCGAGCACGACGGCCTCCTCACCGCCCAAAAGGACCCGCGCATCACCCGCCTCGGCCAGTACCTGCGCCGCTCGCGCATCGACGAAATCCCCCAGCTCATCAACGTCCTCAAAGGAGACATGAGCTTCGTCGGCCCTCGCCCCGAGTGGACCGTTTGCGTCAAGGACTACGAGGACCAACTCGCCTACTATCACCTGCGCCATCTCGTCAAACCCGGCATCACCGGCTGGGCCCAGGTCAACTACCCCTACGGCCAAGGCGTCGATGACGCCCGCAATAAGCTCTCTTTCGACCTCCACTACGTCACTCACGCCTCCATCTTCCTCGACTGCACCATCCTCCTGAAGACCTGCTACGTCGTCATCGGCCGCATCGGCGGACGCTGAATGCTGCGGAGCCTTCCCGCCGCCACCTGCCTCTTTGCTCCCCTGAAAACGGAACACCCCCACCGCCCGGAGATCGACGCCTTGCGCGCCCTGGCGGTCCTCGCGGTTTGCCTCTTCCACCTCGACCACCGCTGGCTGCCCGGTGGCTTCGTCGGCGTCGACGTCTTCTTCGTCATCTCCGGCTACCTCATCGCCTCCATCATCCACCGCCAACAGCAGGCCCAGAGCTTCAGCTTCCTCCGATTTTATCAGCGGCGCATCGCCCGCATCTTTCCCGCCTTCCTCGCCGCCGCCGCCGCCACCCTTCTCGCCGCGCGCTACCTTTATTCTGCCCAGGACTACGCCTCTGCGGGATCCAGCTTCTCCGCCGCCCTCCTCTCCTTCGCCAACCACCAGCTCCTGCAGCAGGGCAACTACTTTGCCCTTTCTCCCGACGCCCAACCCCTGCTGCACTGCTGGTCCCTCTCCCTTGAGGAGCAATTCTACCTCCTCTTTCCCCTTGGCCTCTGGCTTCTGCTGCAGCGCGCTCCCGCTCATGCTTTTCGTTTTTTAGCCCTCCTCGCCCTCGCCAGCTTCGCCTGCGGCCTCGTCCTCAGCTACACCCAGCCCACCGCCGCCTTCTACCTCCTCCCCGCCCGAGCCTGGGAACTTCTCGCCGGCGCCTTGCTCGCCCTCGCCCCCAAACCGTCCCGCCCGCTTCCCGCCCGCCTCTCCGCTCTCATCCCCCTCCTCGGCCTCCTGCTCATCCTGGCCTCCTTCCTCTTCATCCGCGAATCGCAACCCTTCCCCGGTGCCCTCGCCCTCCTCCCCGTCCTCGGCGCCCTCGCCATCCTTCGCCCCGCCTCCCCCCACGCCCTTCCGCGCCCCTACCTCCTTCAACCCCTCGCCTCCCTCGGCCGACTCTCCTACTCCCTCTACCTCTGGCATTGGCCCATCTTCTCGTTCATCGATTACTCCCTCCTCTTCGCCAGTCCTACCTGCCGCCTCGCCCTCAAAATCCTCCTCAGCGCCGCCGCCGCCCTCGCCTCCTATCACCTCCTCGAAAAACCCTGCCGCGCGGCCCTCAACCGACCTCACCGCCTCCCTCACGCCTTCGCCCTTCTCGCCCTCTCCCTCGCCGCCCTCGTCCCCCTTGGCGCCGCCGTCCGCCGCTCCCACTACCTTGACGCCGCCTCAGGCCAACTCCTCTTCCCTCGCCCCTCCCCCAGCGGCACCCTCGTCCTCATGGGCGATAGCCAAGCCTCCATGTTCGGCCTCGTCGTCCGCGACCTCGCCGCCGCCCTCAACCTCCGCCTCGTCATCCTCAGCGCCGCCGGCGGCGATCCCCTCGCCTCCTCCCAGGACCCTCCCAGCCCCCTCTGGCAGGCCAACCTCGCCGCCGTCCAGCGCGAGCAACCCACCTTCCTCCTGCTCGCCTGCGCCTGGACCTACAAGCTCCCCCACGACCCCGCCCGCCTTCAGAAAACCCTCGACGCCCTCCAACCGCACGTCGGTCGCATCCTCCTTCTCACCCAACCGCCCCTCCCACCCCCCAACGCCGATCGCGCCGCCCTCCGCCAAGGCGCCCGTCCTCCCTTCCAGGAATCCCCCGTCGACCGCTCCCTCCGCCTCGCCATGAATCAACTCGTCCGCCAGGCCGCCGCCCCCCATCGCGCCGTCCTCGACCTCGATCCCCTCTTTACCTCCCCCAACGGCGACCTCCTCCTCTTCAACCCTCAAGGCCAACTCTTTTACCAAGACCAAAAACACCTCTCCGAGATCGGTGCCCGCCAAGTCCTTCCCCTCCTTCGCCAAGCCCTCCTCGACGCCCCTTAGGCCAACCTCAACTCACCGCGCCTCCCCGCCCGGCCCTCTCCCTTGCCTTTTCCTCCCTCCTGCTTCCGCCGCCGCGCGGCCCTCCCCCTCCTGCTCCTGCTGGCCCTGGCCGCCACCATCGCCTTCCACGGGCCCCTCCTGC
>CALQKQ020000407.1 GCA_943331195.2 Akkermansia muciniphila
ACTTGGTCCTGCTGGGCTTCGTCGAGGGCGACGATGCCATTGAGGCGGCTGACTTGGCGGTCGGCTTCGGCTTGGACTTGTTCGACGCGTTGGTGGAGGCGGTCGGACTGGTAGGTGGCGAGGTCTTGGCCTTGGAGGGTGGAGGCCATAAAGGCGTCGAGGCCGTCGTCGGGGCGTTTTTGGCGACTGGCTTTGATGACATCTTCCAGGGAGGTGTTGTCGCGGGCGTTGAACTCGCGGGCGGCAGCGAGCTGTTGTTCGAGTTGATTTTTTTGCCAATCGCGCAGGGCGTCTTGCTGGGCGGGGCTGAGGTGGTATTTGCGGGTGAGGTCGGCGAGGATGAATTCCTGGTGGCGGCGCAGCTCCTTGCGTTGGAGGCGTTCGAAGATGGGGGAGAGGTCGCGGAGGGCGGGTTTGGCGGCTTGGTAGACGTCGTTGAGGTCGACTTCGCGGCCGTCTTTGAGGTCTTCCACGAGGGTGCGGGCACCGCGGGCGAGTTTTTGTTGGGTGCTGGCTTCGGGTTTGGGGGCGCGGGCTTCGGCGGCGGCGAGGAGGACGCGGGAGCGGGTGAGTTCGCGGTCGAGGTCGGCGATGCGGGCTTCGAGGCTGCCGGGCGGGGGCGGGAAGCTTTGTTGGAAGAGGGCGGCTCCGGTGATGCCGAGTAGGAGACCGATTCCTAACATTATAATGGGGCGCATGATGGGGGAGGATAGAGGTGGGGCGGGGGGGCTTGCAAGGCAGGCTTGGGGAGCGGAAAGGTGTGGCAAGTTGGGAGATCGATGCTTTGCTGGGGTCCGGCCTGGGCCGCTACGTATGTCGACTGCTGCAATTCACATTGAGGGCCTTAGGGTGGACTACGGGGATTTTGTGGCGGTGGACGATGTGAGTTTGGAGGTGGCGGCGGGGGAGATTTTTGGTTTGGTGGGGCCGAATGGGGCGGGGAAGACGAGCACGTTTCGGGTGCTGGCGACGCTGATGGAGCCGACGTATGGGGTGGTGCGGCTGGCGGGGATTGATATTTTTGAGCACCCGGAGGCGGCGCGCGGGGTGATGGGCTACATGCCGGATTTGGCGCCGGTGCCGTCGGATTTGAAGGTATGGGAGTTTTTGGATTGTTTTGCGGAGGCGCACGATTTGGGCGGGGCGGGGGCGCGGCGGGATCGGGTGGAGGAGTGTTTGGGGCAGGTGAGTTTATTGGAGAAGCGGGGGGTTTTTTGCAAAACGCTGTCGCGGGGGCAGACGCAGCGCTTGGTGTTGGCGAAGACTTTATTGCATCGGCCGCGGGTGTTGATTTTGGATGAGCCGGCGAGTGGGATGGATCCGCTGTCGCGGCGGCAATTGCGTTTGGCGCTGCGGGCCTTGGCGGCGGAGGGGGCGACGGTGCTGGTGAGTTCGCATATTTTGAGTGAGTTGGCGGAGATGTGCACGTCGCTTTGCGTGATGAAGCGGGGGCGGATTTTGGCTTCGGGGAGCGTGGATGAAGTGAGGGGCGTGTTGGGTCGGGCGGAGCGGACGGTGTCGCTGGGGGTGGTGGAGCGCGTGAAGGAAGCGCTGGTGTGGCTGGAAGGGCGGGCGGAGGTGATGGGAGCGCAGGTGGTGGGGGGGCGGATTGCGTTTCGGTGTGCGGGGGATGCCCGGGTGCAGGCGGGGCTGTTGGCGGGATTGGTGCGGGAGGACTTTTTGGTGTGTGCTTGGGAGGAACAGAAATCGAGTTTTGAGGAGATCTTGATGGATGTGGCGGCGAGCCCAGAATCCTCGACCTTGATCCAGCCATGAGTGAGCCTGCTAAAACGAATTGTCAGGGGGGCCGCCGGTGGTGGAGCAACCCGATCTTGCGGCGCTATGCGCGGTCGCGGCTGCGGCCGCAGGCTTTGGGGGTAGGGTTGTGGTTGATTGGGATGTCGGCGGGTTTTTTGTTTTTTTTCAGCCGCACTGTGGGGCACTACCGGGGAGGGCTGGGGGTGGTGGACACGGAGCGGGCGCCGCTGGTTCCCTTGTTAGTTTTGCAGGCGATTTTGTTGTTTTTTGTGGGGACGGGGCAGGTGGCGGGGGGGATCACGGCGGAGGCGGATGAGGGGACGTTGGATTACCAGCGGCTGTCGCCGATGCGGCCTTTGGCGAAGGTGCTGGGGTATTTGCTGGGGCTGCCGCTGCGGGAGTGGTGTTTATTTGGGGCGACGCTGCCGTTTACCGCTTGGGGGCTGTGGAAGGGGGAGGTGGCGGTGGGAACGTGGCTGCCGGTGTATGCGGCGCTGTTGTCTTCGGCGATTCTCTATCATTTGACGGGTTTGGTGGCGGGGACGGTGGTGAAGAATCGCCGCTGGGCGTTTTTGGTTTCGTTGGGGGCGATTTTTTTGTTGTATACGGTGATTCCGCAGGCGGCGAAGTTTGGGTTAGTTTTCTTCAAATATCTGACGCTGTGGCCGGTCATTGACGAGAATTTAGCCAATCTTTTGCCGCGGGAGGCTGGGGGGATCTTGCGTTTGGCGAAGTCGTTGGAGCCGGACGTGCGGTTTTTCGGGCTGCATTTCTCGGAGGCGGCGTTCACCTTGATTTCGCAGGGGGTGCTCAGTCTTACTTTGGTGGTGATGTTGTGGCGGCGCTGGCGGCGGGCGGAGTCGCATTTGTTGGGGAAGGGATGGGCGCTGGGCGGTTTTGTATGGGTGCAGTTGGTGCTTTTGGGGAATGCGTTGCCGTTGATTGAGCCGGGGTTGCTTTTTCCTTCGCGGCAATTTGCGCGGCGGTTTTTGCCTGCGGAGAACTGGGAGCCGGGGGTGTGGGAGGCGCTGGGGATGATCGGGTTATATGGATTGGTGACGCTGTTGTTGATGGTGGTGTTGACGGTGATCATCACGCCGAGCGCGGAGGAGCAGGTGCGCGGGCTGCGGCGGGGGCAGCGCTTGGGGTGGCGGCGGGTGCCGCGGTTTTCGGATGCGGCGAGTTCGTTTTGGTTTGTGGGCTTGATGGCCTTGGCGGGGGCCGCAGGGTGGACGGTATTTGCGGAGCGGCTGATGGGATCGAGCTGGTTTGCGGGGCATCCGCTGGGAGCGCAGGCGGGGCCGACATTTGGATTGGTGTTGCTGGGGGCGGGGCTGAGTTGTCAGGCGATTTTGGAGGGTTGGGGGGGGCGGCGGTTGTTTTTGGTGGCGGTGTTGCTGGGGATCTTGCCGCTGTTGACGGGGGGCATTGTGGGGACGGTGGGGAGTCGCTCGCTGGTGTCGGCGACGTGGTTGGCGGGGCTTTCGCCGGTGGCGGCACCGGTGTATGCGGCGGCGGTTTTGCTGCCGACGGTGGATTTGCCGCAAGAAGTGGGGCTGGCGCTGCCGCGGGCCTTTTGGTTTTGGCAGGGAGTGACGGCACTGGTGGCGGTGTGGTTGGGGTGGCGGCGGCGGCAGATCTGGGGGGAGCGCGCGGCGGCGGTGGCGGCGGCGGCGCGGGCGCAGCAGGAGGGTGAGGCCTAGCCTTGAGGGCGAGCTGGAGTGCCAGGGGCCTGGAAACCGAGGGGACCTTGGGGCGAGCGGGGCAGGGAAACGGGGCTGGCGGGGCTGGCGGGGGAGGTCCTTTTTTGGAAAAGGAGCGGCCGCAGATGGCGTAGGGTTTAACTCCGCTGGGGAGGGCGGGCCTTCACCTCGGGGGCCGGAAGCTGCCTGGCTTCTTTTTTAGAGTGTTTTTTAGTGTTGCCCATGAAATCTGCGAAATGCGTTGCCCGGTTGTTCTTCGTGGGATTGGTCTGG
>CALQKQ020000408.1 GCA_943331195.2 Akkermansia muciniphila
CCTGGGAGCTTGGCTGATGGACACGGCGCGGGCGAGGGCTGGCCGCAGGGGTTGGGTCGCCCCTTCAGGGCTCGAGGCTCGTTTTGGCTCGATTCCCAGGGCGTTGCCCTGGGCTGGCGTAGGCCGCGCCGTTGGCGCTCAACATCGGCGCCCTGTGGGGCGCACCATGATGGTACCGCGCCGCCCAGACCTCACCGCAAAAAGTCCCCCAAGGGCCATTCCAGCATGCGGAACTCACTGATCATCCATACTCATAAGATGGCAAAATGGACCTCTGGTGGTCACGTCAAAACTCGGAAGGTGGTAAAATGGACTTTTTGCGGTCACGTCAGCCCAAGCACCGGGCCACGCCCTGGTTTGCTGCGCCCCAACGGGGCACCCTAAGTTTAGCCCAGGGCCAGGTCCGGGATCAGCACCGTGGACCCATCATGGGCCCAACGGGCCCTCATCCCTCAGCCCAGGGCAGCGCCCTGGGTTTTTCAGCACCAAAAGGAATGTGAGCCCTGTAGGGGCGCCCTAACGGCGAATCAGACAGTTCGCCAGGGGTGCCAGCCCGGCCGCCCCCAAAAAGGCCACACGCCAAGCGAAAGCCTCCCGCGCCAGGGCTCCGCGCCTACCGAATATGATAGTCAACTCACGTTTTTAGGTTTACAGCACAAACATTGCGCCCACGAAGTTCGATCAACCCCGCAACCCACCAAGCTCTCCCGATAAGCTCCCGATCCCAAGTAAAGCCGCATCCGCCACCCCTGCACGTTGCACCCTGTCAGCCTTCCTGCAAAACATCCGCCACCGCTGAAAACATTTGCCCTGCGCTGCGCCTCAGGTAGTTCTAAGGCATGGATTATTTAGCCAGACATTTTATTCTCGCTGCTGGCATCATCACCGGCTCCCTGGCTGCGGCCATGGCAGACGATGCCGAAGCCCCTGCCCAAGCCGCTTATCCCCGACCGTTTTCCCGACCCGCCTCGGCGGAAAAAGAATACAATACCTGGCGCAACGCCAAAGGCCCTGACGTCGGCGACACAACCGTGGACGTCAAACGCCTGCCGTCCCGCGTCGACAACTCCACCCGCCCGCAGTTCCCTCCGATTTACAAACAAAAGGGCGGAGCCTGCGGTCAGTTCACCGCGATTGCCTCGATCTTCACCTACGAAATGAATGTCCTGAATGGCACCGTGGCCAACACCCCTGCCACGCAATTTCCCGCCGATTTTTCCTGGAACATGTGCAATGCGGCAAATAGCGACCAGGGTTCAGAAGCCTATCATGGTTGGGAAGTGGCCACGCACATCGGAATTCCCACCGTCAAATCCTACGGTCGCGTCGAAGGAGACAAAAACCAAATCGGCCTATGGGGTAACGGTTATGACATCTGGCGCGAAGCCATGGAGTACCGCGTCGCCGGTTATCGCTACACCCCCGTCGCCACCGCCGCACAGCTCAACGAAGCCCGCGGTTGGCTCTTCGACCGCAACCAACCCCAGCCAGGCCAAGAACCCATCGGCGGATTGCTCGCGCTCGACGGCCGCATGGGAGAGTTAGAAAAAGTCACCAAAACCATCCCCGAGGGAGAACACCTGGCCGGCGATGATCTGTGGATCCGTTGGGGACCCAGCGGATACGGACACGGCATCACTTGTGTCGGATACGACGACAATGTCGGCTTTGATGTGAATGGCGACGGGAAAATCACCAACGATATCGATCGCAACGGCGATGGAAAAATCACCCCTGCCGATGCGGAACGCGGTGCCTTCATCGTCGTCAACTCTTGGGGCCAAACCTGGTCTAAGGACGGCAAAATTTACCTGCTCTACAGCGCCATGGTCGATCCCACCTGGGAACGAGGAAATTATCTCGGCCGCATCGAGGTATGCCGCTATGTTCCTCAGCGCACTTTAAAACTCAAGCTCTCCTGCAATAACCGCGCCGCCCTGCGCGTGACTCTCGGCATCGCCCCTGACAAAGCGGCCCCAAAACCCGAACACGAAATCACCCCACAAGTCCTCAACGGCTGGCCCCTCTTCGGCAAAGAAGACAACGTCGGCGCCGTTCCGCTGGCCGGCCCCGGCGATAACACCCCGCTCGAACTCGGCATCGATCTCACACCCTTATTAAAGAAGCTGGGCCCCGATGCCCCTAGCCCAGGCCGCCTCTTCCTCCGCGTCGCCCGCTCCGACGAAAGCGACGCCACCGGCACTCTCCACTCCGCCGCCATCCGCACTTACGATGCCAAAGGTGCCTTCCTCCGCGAAGCCACCATCGACATCAAAGACGGAGCCTTCAACAGCACCCCCCTCACTTTGGAAACCATCCTCCCATAAACGGAGAGGCAACTGATCTATGGACCAAAAAGATTAGTTATTTTGAGAGAGATTTGATTCGAATTGGAAGGGGGTTTCGTAGGCCAGAGAGGAGTGTGTCTCCGGTCACTTCAAAATGCCCCACCTGTGATCACTTCAAAGTGCGCCATTCCGGAATGGGGGTTTTTGGTGGATGGATTTGAGGGTTGGGCAAGGAGGGAATGCTTTGACGGGGAGTTTTTGGGGTCGGCCGCAGGTGATAGGTTGAGGGGAAAGCAGGGGCGCGAGAGCGACCGGGTGGGGAGGGGCGCTAGTTGCCGAGGCTGGCGAGGTAGCGGATGAGGTCGAGGACTTCGGCTTGGGTGAGGGCGGCGGTGAGGTTCGGGGGCATGAGGGAGCCGATGAGTTGGCGGGAGCGGATGGCGGATTTGAGGATAGTGGATTCGGTTCCGGCGGCGTCGCGGAGGGTGAGTTCGCGGTCGGACTCGGCGGTGACCATGCCGAAGGCCTGTTGGCCGTCGGCGGTGGCGATTTGGGAGGCGTTGTAGCCTTCTTTGACGGCGGCGGCGGGGTTGAGGACGGACTCGGCGATGTAGTCCAAGGGAGCGCTGGCGCCAATTTTGGCGAGGTCGGGGCCGAGTTTGCCGCCTTGTCCGGCGATGGCGTGGCAGGAGGTGCAGGCGAGATCGGGGCGTTGGTAGAGGGCCTGGCCGCGGGCGGGGTTGCCCTGGGCGAGGGCGTCGCGGGCGAGTTGTTTCAAATCGTCTTTGGACCAAGTTTTGGGGTTTTCGCTAGGGGTGATGTGGCGTTGCAGGGCGCGGCGGAGGGCGTCGTCACTGAGGTGGAGGCGGTCCATGAGGCGGAGGCCTTCAGCGGCGACGAAGGGGGGGATGGGGGAATCGGGGAGGGCTTGGCGCAAGAGGGCGATGGTGGGGGTGCTGCTAAAGAGTTGAGTCCAGAGGGCGGGGGCATCGGCGGGGAGGGTGTCGCCGAGGAGTTGGAGCAGGGCTGGGGTGGTTGAGGAGGGTTCGATAGCGGCTAGGGTGACGAGGGCCCGTTGGCGAAGGGCGGGCGGAGCGGGGGGGCGGCCCATGGCGCGGAGGGATTCGGTGGCATTGCCGCCGCGCATCAAGCGGAGGCTGGCGAAGGCGGCGTCGCGCAGCGGATCGTCAGGGGCGGCGGCGGTGGCGATGGCGAGCACCGCTTGTCCGAGAGAAGCTAGTTGCCCATGGCCGGCGAGGCGGAGGGCGGACGCCCTAACGGCGGGAGATTCGTGTTGGAACAGGGCTTGGAGAGCCGCGGGCGGGATGGATAGGAGCAGGCCGCGCCGGGCGCAGCCTTCGAGGGCTTGGAAGACGGCGGGGGCGGCGGCGGGGGCGAAGCCGTTGGCGGCAAATTGGGTCCAGACTCTCTGGGCGGCGGGCAG
>CALQKQ020000409.1 GCA_943331195.2 Akkermansia muciniphila
GGGATTTCTCCTGACAAAATCGCTTTGACCTTGGCGCTGGGCCTGATCTTGGGGGTCTTTCCGATCCTGGGTGCTGGGTTCGCGCTCTGCGGGCTGGCCGCTTGGGGCTTGAAGCTCAACCAGCCGCTCATCCAGGCGGTGGGGACGGCGGCCTACCCGCTGCAGTTGGCGATGCTGCTGCCCTTTTACCGGGCGGGGGAGGCCCTCTGGGGGCTGCCCCCAATGGCGCTCTCCATTTCAGAAATGGTGGGGCGCTTTTTTGCCGATGTGCCGCGCTTTTTGAGTGAATACGGCATGACTGGTGCCCGGGGCATCGCCGTCTGGGCCCTGGCGGCACCGTGGGGGCTGGCGGGCCTGTACTATGGCTTGCGGGGAGTGACGCGCCGGGCGGCGGCGCGATTTTCGCCCTAGCTGGAGCGAGCAGTGATAGCCCCAAACCTTCTTCCCCTGGGGGCTTGATCTCGGTTCCAGGTGGGGGCTTGATGTGGCAAGCCCATGCGAATCCTGCTCATCGAAGACGAACCCGACCTCCGGCGCAGCCTCGCCCAGGCTTTGCGGGAGGAAAGCTATGCGGTGGATGTGGCGGCGGATGGCATCGAGGGATTGGATAAAGCCCTAACATGGGATTACGATGCGGTCCTCCTCGACGCCATGCTGCCGGGGCTGGACGGATGGGGCGTGCTGGAGCGGCTGCGGCGACGCAAAGCTACCCCGGTGATCATGCTGACGGCCCGCGATGGCGCGCGCGATCGGGTGCGCGGGCTAGACGCCGGGGCAGACGACTACGTGGTCAAACCCTTTGATTTGGGGGAACTGTTTGCGCGGCTGCGCGCCGTGATCCGCCGCTTTGGCACCCAAGCGGTTAGCCGCTGGCGGCTTGGTAGGGTGGAAATGGATGTCGCCGCCCGGATGGTGTGGTTGGACGGTGCCGAGGTCTCCCTGACCGCGCGGGAGTATGCCCTGGTGGAATATTTGGCGATTCACCGAGGCCGCCTGGTGACGCGCAGCAGCCTCTATGAGCACCTTTTTGACGAGAATGAAAGCACCCTCTCTAACTTACTCGACGTCCATGTCTCCAATGTGCGGAAAAAATTAGGGCGCGATTTCATCGCCACCCGCCGCGGCCACGGCTACCGCATTGCTTGAGTTCCGATGCCTTTCTTTAACTCCATCCGCTGGCGCCTCCAACTGTGGCACGGCCTGATTTTGCTGGCAGTGCTGGGCGGCTTTGGGGCGACCGCTTGGCGGATGCAGCGGCAGCGCGCCCTCGAAACCGCCAAGGAGCGGGTCCTCGAGCGCTTTTACAGCGCGGTCCGCATCATGCGGCAATTCGGCCCCCTCGAGGGGGGGCTCGGGCGGCCGGGACCCCCTGGGGAATCCCCGCCGCGCGGGCGGCCGCCCCAGCGCGGGGACGGTGCGTTTTTCCTGCCCGCGCACGAGGGCCGCGAGGCACCCGATTTTTTCCTAGCAGAGTTTCAGGCGATGCTGCAAGCGGACGAATTGAGGGGAAATTTTCTGACCATCTGGCGGCGCGATGGCCTGGTCATGGCGACTACAGGAACTGATCACAACCTAGCAAAGCCTGAGGGAGTCTCGCCAGCTAGCCCCGGCCCGCGCATCGAAGTGGAGGGCCCGCGCATGACCTTGGAGGCGGCCACTCCGCCTGGAGAAGTGATCCAGGTGACCCGCGACCTCCGCGCGGACCTAGCTCCGCTGGAGGGGACGGCCTGGCAGTTGGCTGCGGCGGGGGCTGGAGTTTTGGTGCTTGGACTAGCCGGTGGCTGGTGGGCGGCGGGCCGTTCCCTGCGACCCTTGGCCGCCATCAGCGCCACCGCCGCGCGCCTGTCCGCGGGCAATCTCGCCGAGCGGCTTCAAGTGAGGGATCCTAACGATGAGTTGGGCCAATTGGCGGGAGTGCTCAATGCCATGCTGGGGAGATTGGAGGCGGCGTTTTCGCAGCAGACCCGCTTTGTTTCTGATGCTGCCCACGAATTGCGCACCCCCGTGGCAGTGCTTTTGACGCAGACCCAGACCGCACTGCGCCGGGACCGCTCGGCGGAGGATTACCGCCAAAGCCTCGAGGTTTGCCAGGGCGCTGCGGGGCGCATGCGGCAGCTCATTGAGTCGCTGCTGGCCCTAGCGCGGCTCGACGCCGGTGACCAGGCCCTCAAGCAACTTCGCTTTGACCTCGCCTGTGCGGCCCGCGAGCAGGTGGATCTCCTCGCCCCGCTCGCGGCGGTTCGCGGCATCGCGATCCACCAAGAGATGCCCCCACGGTTGATCGAGGGCGATCCCGACTGCTTGGGTCTAGCCGTGGCCAATCTCCTGACTAACGCCATTCATCACACTGGCGCGGGCGGCCAGATTAGCTTGGCGGTTCGGCAGGAGGGGGCGGAAGCGGTGTTGGAAGTTGCCGACAACGGTGAGGGCATGGATGCAAAATCGCAGGAGCGCATTTTCGATCGTTTTTATCGCGCGGATCAATCGCGCAGCCTTGCGGCGGGCCGCACCGGATTGGGCCTAGCCATTGCCAAGTCGATTGTGGAAGCCCACGGGGGCCGCATTGCGGTAGTGAGCGCCCTGGGACAAGGCAGCACATTTACCATTAGAATTCCGATTTGGGGGGAAGTTGAAGGTTCCTCGGGCGCGGGCTTCACCGCAACTTCAGGTTCCTCGCCTATACATGTGTCATGAACCTATCTCTCTCCGCTACCCGCTGGCTCGCCGCGGCCCTGTTGTGCAGCGCGGGCCGCGCGGCCGCCGATCCCCAGTTGAGTTCATGGTATACCGCCGGGTCTAGCCAATATGCCCGCATCTACGAGAGCCTCGCCGCAGAAACGGCGGGCACCGCCGTCGCCACCTGGAGCCGCGGCTCCGGCACTCAGAGTGCCCCCACCTACGCGGGCGTCAGCCAGGTCGCCTTCTCCGCCAACTGGGTCTATATTCGCAGCAGCGGCCTGGCCAGCCATCTCATGGGCCCCTGGTACGGCAATGCGGCCAAGACCGCCAATTTCCCTAATTTCCCATCGAATACCGCCAAGATTTATCGCATTCCGCGCCACCCGGTCATCCCGGCCACGAAGACCCTAACGGGGCTCGGGCCTATCGGCTGCATGGTGAATGGGGTTTCCATGTTCGACAGCCGCGATTCCTTTTCTTACGTCAGTGCTAGCAGCATGGACGCCACTCCCGTCAATGGGCTGACCGGGGACGGGGTGTGGAACCGCGACGGCTACCACAACGAGGGAATCACCTTCGATCCCGCCCTGGCCCATCAGGCGGGGAACCACTATCACTACCATGCCCAGCCCATTGCCTTGCGCTGGCAGCTTGGCGACCACGTCGACTATCAAGCGGCCACGAATCGCTATACGGAAAGCGCGGCTCTGGTGGCGCGGCATTCGCCCATTCTGGCCTGGGCGGCCGATGGCCTGCCCGTTTACGGACCCTACGGATATGCTAAGGCGCTGGACCCTACCAGTGGGGTTCGCCGGATGGTCTCTGGCTTCACCTTGCGCGACGGAACTAAGGGCACTGATAACTTGAGTGCCACGGGTCGCCTTAGCCTGCCTGCCTGGGCGCAACGCCTTTTGGCGAAGCCCTTCAAGGCGGGCCCGGCGGTCAGTTTGACCTACGCCTTGGGGCACTACTTGGAGGACTTCGACTACTTGGGCGACCGCGGTTTCACGGTGGGCGTTGACTTCGACCTCAA
>CALQKQ020000410.1 GCA_943331195.2 Akkermansia muciniphila
GCCACCTCCACGGGCGCCTCGAAATGCTACATCGGCGACCTCCGCGAGGAATTTGCCCGCGACTACATCTTCCCGATGTTCCAAGCCGCCGCCATCTATGAAGGCCAATACTTCCTCGGCACGAGCATCGCCCGCCCCTGCATCGCCAAAGGCATGCTCGAAATCGTCGCCCAAGAACAAGCCGACGCCGTCGCCCACGGCGCCACCGGCAAAGGCAACGATCAAGTCCGCTTCGAACTCAGCGCCGCCATGCTCGCGCCCCAAGTCCAAGTCCTCGCCCCGTGGCGCATGGACGACTTCCGCGCCGAATTCCCCGGCCGCGCCGAAATGATCGCCTACGCCGCCAAACACCACATCCCCGTCCAGGCTTCCGCCAAAAAGCCCTACAGCATGGACCGCAACCTCCTCCACATCTCCTTCGAAGCCGGCATGCTCGAAGACACCTGGTTCGACGGCACCACCCCCGAAGTCCGCGGCATGTATGTCCTCAGCGTCGCCCCCGAAGACGCTCCCGACCACCCCGAGTATATCCAACTCCTCTTCGAACAAGGCAATTGCATCGGCATCCAAGCCGACGGCCTCGACGCCCTCCTCGAAAAACTCCAGGTCGCCGCCCTCGGCAGCCGCGACGGCTACACCCTCCTCACCCCCTTCGGCGTCATGAAAGCCCTCAACGCCCTCGGCGGTCGCCACGGCTGCGGCCGCGTCGACATGGTCGAAAACCGCTTCGTCGGCATGAAAAGCCGCGGCATCTACGAAACCCCCGGCGGCGCCATCCTCTATGCCGCCCACCGCCAAGTCGAATCCATCACCATGGACCGCGAAGTCATGCACCTGCGCGACAGCCTCATCCCCAAATACGCCCAACTCGTCTACAACGGCTTCTGGTTCTCCCCCGAACGCGAGGCCCTCCAAGCCCTCGTCACCGAATCCCAAAAACCCGTCAGCGGCGAGGTCCGCCTCAAACTCTACAAAGGCAATATCATGGCCGCCGGCCGCCGCAGCCCCCTCAGCCTCTACGACGAAGCCATCGCCACCATGGAGGCCGACCCTACCCAAAGCTATAACCAAAACGACGCCACCGGCTTCATCGCCCTCAACGCCCTCCGCCTCAAAGCTACCGCCCGCCGCAACCTCACGCGTCCCTCCTAGCCCTCCCCAAAATAAGCCCCCCTCCGGCCCAGGGCCTCGCCCTGGGTCGGAGATTCTGAGCAGAAAAAAGCCCCGCCGCTCTAGCTCCTACCGCGCGGCCATGCCCTAAAAATACCGGCTGCTCTCGTCCCGCCGAATATATTGATCAGCTTCCGCTAGACCGGGAACCTTCATGTTAGCCCCGTCCCAGGCGATGTTCTTTTGCAGGCGCAGCGCCACGATGCCCGCCAGCCCGATCTCGGTCAGGTGACCCCCAAAATCAAAATCGGAAAAGACCTTGGGCCCGCCCAAACAGGCGTCCACCCATTCGTCCATATGGCTCTTCACCCGGGGAAGCGACTCCGGCACCGCCTTGGCCGCAGGATGGTTCCCCGCCCAGATGAAGCGCCGATCGTCCTTCAGCCGCACGTTGCAGTCAGAATTCCACAGCCCACACTGCAGCTGCCCCTTTTCCCCAATCATGAGGCAGCCGTTCCCCGGCAAGCTCCCCCCCGACCCGCGCAGCCACTCGCTGGCGCTCTCCGGCGGAACATCCCCACCGCTATAAAAATGCAGCACCACCGGCCCCCGGTCTCCCCGCGCCGCAAAATGCAGGTGCACCGTGCAGGCCTTGGCAAAGCTCTCCTGGCCCAAGCCGCTCCCGCTCACTTCAATCCGGCTCGGATAGTCCAAATTCAATGCCCGCAGCGGCAAGTTAAACGTGTGACAACAAAAATCCCCTAGCGACCCATTGCCAAAGTCATACCAGCCCCGCCAGTCCCCCGGATGGTAGATCTTCGTCTTATACGGCCGCGGCGGCGCTCCCCCTAGCCAAAAATCCCAGTCCAAGCCCGCCGGCACCGCATCGCTCCCCGCCGGGCGCGCCACCCCGCTCGGCCACCCGTGCGTCGGATGCCACGCGTGCACCTCCGTGATAGCCCCGAAAAAGCCCGCCGCGATCAGCTCCATGCTCCGCCGCAAATTCGCCGAAGCGCTCCCCTGATTCCCCATCTGGCTGATCCCCGGCGAAGCCTTCGCCAAGTCCCGCAACTGCCGCGCCTCCGCAATCGTATGCGTCAACGGCTTCTCACAATACACATGCTTCCCCGCCCGCAGCACCGCCCGGCAAATCGGCGCATGCCAGTGGTCCGGCGTCGCGATCACCACCGCATCCAATCCCTTTTCCTTCTCTAACATCACCCGGTAGTCCGCATAGCTCACCGCCTGCGACGCCGCTTCCCCATGCCGCTTCATCGAACTCGCGATCTGCCCCGCATCCACATCGCACATCGCCGCCACCCGATGCCCCATCTCCGCCAGCTGACTGACATGCCCCTGCATTTGCCCCCCCATCCCAATAAAGCCCACATTCAACTTGCCGCTCGGCTTCAGCCCCTGCCCGCGCAAAATCCCGCTAGGCAATAACAAGAGGGATCCCATCCCCGTTCCCGCTGTTTGCAGCAGGCGGCGACGGGTTACCCGAGAAAAAGAAGTTGGCGTCATGTAAGTTGTGTTTCCGTTGCTCCCAGCAAAAACCGCGCTCACCAAAGCTCCGCTCTCACTAAAAGAACCCCCTGCTTATCCATTCCTCCCCCTCCCGTCAACCCCCCGACACCCCCATTTTCCCCCGCCCCCCAGCCTCCCTTTGACCCGCCCCCCATCCTCCCCTACCCCTCTCTCATGCTCCTGCAAGCCCGCGGCCGAACCCTCACCTTTCCCAGGCGCCCCCTCATCATGGGCATCGTCAACATCAACGACGATTCCTTCTGCGGCGACGGCACCTTAGATCCCCAGGCCGCCCTGCGCCTCGCCCAATCCATGGCCACCGACGGCGCCGACATCATCGACGCCGGCGCCGAAAGCGCCCGCACCAACCGCCCCCCCATTTCCGAAACCGAAGAAATCGCCCGCTTCTCCGCCTTCATCTCCGCCTATCAAGACTGGGCCGAATCCGTCGCCGCGCACCCCCCCGCCTTCGACCCCGCCCAAGTCTGGCCCCCCCTCCTCTCCCTCAATACCTGGAGGCCAGCCGTAGTGGCCGCCGTGCTGCCCCTCGGCGGCCACCTCCTCAACGACATCGGCGCCCTCCCCGACGGACGCAATGCCGCCCTCTGCGCCGCCCACGGCACCGCCCTCCTCGTCATGCACAGCGTCGGCCTCCCCAAACAAGCCCACACCCACGTCGGCTATCCCGACATCATGGCCGAGTTAGAACGCTTCTTTGAAGAAAAGTTAGCGATCTGCGCCGCCCACGGCCTCCCCCGCGACGCCATCCTCCTCGACCCCGGCATCGACTTCGCCAAACAGCGCCAGGATAACCTCACAATCTTCCGCGACCTGCACCGCCTCAAGCACTTCCAGCGCCCCATCCTGCTCCCCATCTCCCGCAAAACCGTCATCGGCGAAGTCCTCGGCCTCCCCAACCCCCTCGACCGCGACGCCGCCACCCTAGCATGCCTCGCCAGCGGCCTCAGCAACGGTGCCCACCTCTTCCGGGTCCACCGCGTCCGCCCCGCCGCCGAGGCCAACAAGGTCCTCTGGGCCCTCCAGGCCCCCGCTGAGGA
>CALQKQ020000411.1 GCA_943331195.2 Akkermansia muciniphila
CCAGCCGGGATGGAAAAACTCTAACTGGAATCCGCGATCTTCTCCGGCCCAGACGCGGCGGTCGGGGCGGAATTGAATCTTTTGGTGGTCGGGGTAGGTGAGCTTGGTCCAGAAGGGATCGAGGCTGCTGGCGGGCTCGGCGTAGGGCCTGGCGGCGCGCTCTTTGGCGAGGGCGCGCACTTCGTCGAAGGTGCGCGGAGCGTCGGCGGCGGAGCCCGCGATAAAAGCCAGCAGCAGAGCGGCGGGGCGAAGGCAGGAAGGCGTCATGGGGCGGGCGGCTAGCCCTGGACCGATGGCGCGGGCCGGTCATTGCGGCAAGGGCGCTTTGTGGGCGGGGAGCATGTCGGCTTGTGGGGCGGGGCGAGGCGGGGATAGTGGGGGATGTTGACATTGCTCCTGACGGCCCTGGCGATCGCGGTCACCGCCTTTTTCCTAACGTGGATGATTTCGGTTAAGATGAACAACTACGGCCTGCTGGATGTGGCGTGGTCCTATGGGGTAGCGGTGCTGGCACCGCTCTATGCCTGGCAGGGGCCGGGAGATCCGGTGAGGAAATGGGCGGCGGCGGCCCTTGGGGTGGCGTGGAGTTTGCGGCTGGGGACGTATCTTTTGCGGAGGGTGTTGCGGCACCATCCGGCGGAGGATGCGCGCTATCAGACCCTGCGGGCCCGCTGGCCGGGGCCGGGGATGTTTCTGGCTTTCTTTGAATTGCAGGCGGTGCTGGCGGTGGTGTTTTCCCTGCCTTTTTTATTGATGGCGCATCATGCGGCGCCGGGACTGCAGGCGATTGAGGTGATCGGATTAGGCACGGCGTTGCTGGCCTTGGGCGGTGAGGCCTTGGCAGATGCCCAGATGAAGGCGTTCCAGGCCGTCTCGGCGAACCGGGGGAAGGTGTGCGAAGTGGGCTTGTGGCGCTACTCGCGGCATCCCAACTATTTTTTTGAATGGCTCGTCTGGGTGGGCTTTTTCCTAGCGGCGCTGGGGTCGCCCTGGGGCTGGACCACGGTGGTTTGTCCGCTGCTGATGGGGCATTTTCTGCTCAACGTCACGGGCATCAAGCTCAGCGAGGCGCACTCCCTGCAAAGCCGGGGCGAGGCTTATCGGGAATACCAGCGGCGCACGAGCGCGTTCGTGCCTTGGTTTCGCAAACCCTGATCGACCAAGGCCAGGTGGCGTGGGGAGATGGGGCTTTCCTCGGGAGCGGGGCCGCGCTATGAGAGGCGATGCCCACCGGACCCAAGCCCTCGCAACGCGCTGCCTTTTTTAGGGAATTGGCCTCCCTGACGGCGGCGGGGATTTCAGTGAGCCAGGCGTCGCGGGTGCTCAGTCAATCGTGGCGCGACCCGGCGGTGCTGCGGGCGGTGCAAGCGATGGAGCGCGGGCTGGCGGAGGGTCGCACCATTGCCGATGCCCTAGCGCCTTCGTTGGACGCGATGGAATATGGCATCTTGGATGCCGCCGAGCGCGGAGGGATGTTAGCGGATGGCTTTGCCCATTTGGAACAATACCACGCCCTGCGCCGCGAAGCGCTGGAGCGGGGCCGCGCCGCGCTGCGCTATCCGCTTTTTGTGTTGGGCGCGGCGGTGCTGTTGCCGGCGGCGGTGGGCGCGGTGTTAGGGCAAAAGCCGGTGGTGCCGGCTCTGCTTGGGGGGCTGGCTTGGCTGGCGGGCCTGGGCCTGCTGGCTTGGCTGGGGTGGCGTTGGCTGAGCGCGGCGGCGGCCCGCCATCCGCGCTGGGATCAGCTTTTGGGCTGGATCCCCGTGCTGGGGCCGACCCGGGAAGCCCTGGCGCTGGCGCGTTGGCAGGCGGTAATGCATTTTAAAATCGCCAGCAGCGCGCGGATTTCCGATGGCTTGCGGCAGGCGGGAGCGGCCACGGGGAGGGCCCGCCTGGTCGCCGCGAGCGAATCCGCCGCGCAAGCTGTGGAAGCGGGCTCCGAATTGGGGCCGGCCCTCTTGGCCCAGGCGGCTTTCCCGCGCAGCCTAGCGGCGGGCCTCGCTTCGGCGGAATTCACCGGCACTCTCGACGGCGAAACCCAGCGCGGGGCCCGCGAGTGGATGGCGCGGGCCGCCTGGTTGATGGAGTCCGCCCCCAAGCGGCTCGCCGGGGCCTTTTACGTCGGAGTGTTAGTCTTTACGGCCTGGCAAATCTATCACCTGGGGCAAGCTTATATGGCCATGTACCAACAATTCGCCGACGACCTCGGCTTGTAATCATCCGGAGATGACGGTGCCGCCAGTGTCGCATTGCTGGCGGGCACATTCGTAAATCTCGGCGACTTTTTCGGCGGGGCAGCGGGTGGAGCAGAGGAAGGCGGTGGTGGGTTTGCCGAGCAAGCGGAGAGGCCCCCAGAAGTGGAACTGTGGATGATGGGCCGGGGCTTCGGTCATGTCGGCCCAACGCTGGGGCGGGTCGTTAAATTTGTGGGTTCCGATGCCGATGAGACTGACTCGGCCGCGATGGACCCAAAAAACGCCTCCTGATCCCATTGCTCAGCAAAGTCATAGGCCGTGGCGAAATCTCAGAGGACGCCAAAGCCCGCTTCTTCATGAGAGGAGCGGGGATCGAAGCCGGTGACCGGAAAGTGCTCGAGTCCTCGCTGAATCAGCTGGGCCTGAAGCTGGCGGGTCCGGTGGTCGTTGTCCGCTGGGGGGATCGGATTGCAGGCCGTGATGACGGCGAAGCACTCCGGCAATCCTCCGCGAGGCAACTCGGCGCGGAAGCGGGCGTAACGGTAGGCGGGTTGGCGGCCGGAGAAATCGAAGGCCTTCAGCGAACGGGCGGCTTCTCTGCGTTGGGCTGGGTTCATGGGAAAAATTAGTTTGAGAATGCGGGGGGCAGGCTTATTGGTGAATCAGCGACTAGTGTGGTTCGAACCTTTCTTCGTCCCCGTGGCATTGCCCCTGGCCGCTCCATTTTTATACTGCCCCTGAAGCCATGCCAGCACGTCCGGCATGGCTTCATTGCCTCGATGGATCAAGGGATCGGCAAGTTCGGAGATGGTCTGCATCGGTCCCGGCAAGGTCCGGCCGAGTTTGGCTTCCTCGTTTTTCCGGATGGAAAAGGTGCAGAGATCGCAAAGTTGAAGCAGCAGGCTTTTGTGGGATTCGATAAAAAACCCTTTTTCGATGATATTTCCAAGACGGAGCGCCCCTTCATCAAAGCGGAGGGCACGGATGGACTTTTCGATATCTTTGACCACCTCTTTGTTTTCATCGGAAATGAGGATTCCGAGAGAGGGCGGGTCCAGGCTGGCGAGATGCTGATTTACCACCTGGGAAAGCAGCGCGAAGGCGGCAACGTGGGGATTAATGGCCACACCTGAGCCAAACGAGTCATGGAGCCATCTGGCGTAACGCCGCTTGACGATGGCACGGGAGAAGATCCGGAGGGAGTGCTTTTTCGCCACCTCCATCCAGGACTGGTAGAGCGCGATGCGGTCTCCGAGTGGTTTTCCCCGGAAAAAGCAATTCTTTCCAGGACTGAGAATTTCAGCCCCATGCACTTCAAAATGTTCAGGAACGGGATCGGGATAAATGGCGCGGCGGGCTTCGGTCAGGTCATTTTCAATGAGCTGCCAGCGGTCGGCCGGAACTGCCAGTCCGCAGAGAACGAAGATCGGCTGGGAGTCATCGGAAAGGTTATTTCCGGTGTTCCCTGATTCGTCGAAATAAATGAGATGC
>CALQKQ020000412.1 GCA_943331195.2 Akkermansia muciniphila
CGGCTCCTCCACCTCCCCAGCAGAACGCACCGCCGCCAAAGAAGCCGTCCAACAAACCATGGACTCGCAGGCCCAGCGGATGCACAATATTTCCCAGCTGCTCCGCGCCTACTGCCTCTACGAAAAAGACGTCCAATACGTCGTCGAAGACAATAAAGTCATGATCGTCGACGAACACACCGGCCGCAAAATGCCCGGCCGCCGCTGGTCCGATGGCCTCCACCAAGCCGTCGAAGCCAAAGAAGGCGTCCAAATCGACAAGGAAACCCAAACCTTGGCCACCATCACGATCCAAAATTACTTCCGCCTCTACAAAAAACTCTCCGGCATGACCGGCACCGCCGAAACCGAAGCCTCCGAGTTCCACGATATCTACAAACTCGACCTCCTCGTCGTCCCCACTAACCGCAAGGTCACCCGCACCGACGGCAACGACAAAATCTACAAAACCCGCCGCGAAAAATACAACGCGGTCATCACTTTCATCAAGGAACGCCACGAAAAAGGCCAACCCATCCTCGTCGGCACCGCCTCCGTGGAGTCCTCCGAAACCCTCGCCCGCATGATGAAGCGCGAGAAAATCCCCCACCAGGTCCTCAACGCGAAATTCCACCGCACCGAAGCCGAAATCATCTCCCAAGCCGGCCAACGCGGCGCCGTCACCGTCTCCACCAACATGGCCGGACGCGGCACCGACATCAAACTCGGCGCCGGCGTCGCCGCCCTCGGCGGCCTCCTCGTCGTCGCCACCGAACGCCACGAATCCCGCCGCATCGACCGCCAACTCCGCGGCCGCTGCGCCCGCCAAGGCGACCCCGGCGAAAGCATCTTCTTCCTCAGCTTCGAAGACCAACTCATGCTCAACTTCGGCGCCGCCGAACGCATGACCAAACTCATGGAAAAAATGGGCCTCGAAGACGGCCAAGAACTCGAGCACCCCTGGCTCAACCGCTCCGTCGAAAGCGCCCAAAAACGCGTCGAACAACGCAACTACACCTACCGCAAACGCACCCTCGAATTCGACGACGTCCTCAATAAACAGCGCACCGTCATCTACGCCTTCCGCAACGAATCCCTCGCCACCGACGACCCCCACGGCCTCATCGTTGAAACCATCGAAGAAGCCATCCCTGACAAAGTCAGCGAATTCTACAACACCGTCGAAGGCACCCCCGACCTCGACGGCCTCCTCCAGTGGCTCAACCTCACCTTCCCCCTCCGCCTCACCCGCGAAGCCGCCGCCCTCGAATCCCGCTCCCCCGAGGATAACGCCACGTGGGTCACCGACCAAGTCAAGGCCGCCTACGAACTCAAAACCAACACCGAGTACCCCGAAGCCCTCAAAGGCCTCGAACGCTACGTCCTCCTCAACGCCATCGACCGCCTCTGGCAGGAACACCTCTACAACATGGACGCCCTCCGCGACGGCGTCCACCTCCGCCAGTTCGCCCAAAAAGACCCCCTCATCGAATACAAAACCGAGGCCTACGAGCTCTTCTCCACCCTGATGGGCAACATCCGCAACGAGATCCTCAACAACCTCTTCCGCAGCACCACCAACCTGCGCGCCTTCGAAGAACTCCTCGCCAGCCTCCCCCAGCAACTCAGTGGCGGCGGCAGCGAAGACGATCCCGACATTCTCCCCCCCGCCGCAGCGCGCCAGCCCGCTCCTCCCGCCAATCCCGCCCCAGCCCTCCAACTCGGCGGCAGCGGTACCATCACCCTCAGCGGCGGCTTCCCTATCAGCCGCCCCAAGCCCAAGCCCCCGGCACCCCCTACCGAAGCCTAAAGCCCCCTAAGGCCTTTCCCCCACGCTCCCACCGGCCCTTCCAAGCAGGAGCCGCTCCCTGCCGTAAGCCCTAGGCCCTCCCCTCCACCATCAGGTGAATAGGGGCCCTCGGCCCCGCGCCGCCGCTTCCCCATTGGCACAAACCGCACCAGCAGCCTTCGCCGCCACTGCCGCGCCAGCGCCCCGCGCCCTCACCTCCTCATTTCAAACTGCAGCCGCCGCTTCCCCCGGCGCCCCCGGGCTGGCCGGGCCAGGCGACTGCGCCGCCGCCGCCGCTGCCGGCAGGGTTTGCTCCTCGTAGTAAGAGCGCTCCGTATTCACTTCCCAGGGATCCAAATCCGTCCGCCCCAACAAACGCAGTGCCGCCTGCTGCCCCGCCAACATGGAGTGATCCTGATTGTTATAGCGGTGCATCCCATTGCGCCCCACCGTCTGCAAGTTAGCAAAACTGCTAAAGTAGGCCCTCAGCGTCTCCACGTGCTCCCGGTAGTTCGCGTCGTAGACCGGATAGGCATTCAGCTCCCGGATCACATAGCCCGACCCCAGCGCACCCTCCGGCACCAGCCCCAAGCCCACAATCTCCCGCTTGGCCAAGGCCACCAGCGCCTCATCCGACATCGTCCACAAATCGTCGCCCCGCGAACAAAAATACTCCATCCCCAGCGTCGTCCCATTCCCCGGCGCCACCATCGCCTCCGACCAATTGCGGAAATTTTGAATCCGCCCCACCCTCACTTCCTCCGCATGAATATAAATCCAATTGTCCGGAAACACCTCCGCCTTCTCACAGGTCAGCGCCACAATCAGAAAATCGCGGTACCTTAACCCCTCCGCCGCCGCCATAATGTCCGGCGGAGGCGGCGGAACCAGACACTTCGCTAAGGTGGAAAGCGGCATCGTCGAAATCACCTGCGCCGGATGCCACTGCTGGATCTCCCCCCCCTGCTCCACCTCCACCGCCGTCACCTTCCCCTGCTCGTGGTGCAGCCGCGCCGCCCGCGCCTGCAACACCACCGCCCCGCCCTTCTCTTCAATTTTCCGCGCCGCGCTCTCCCACAACATCCCCGGACCGAGGCGCGGGTAGTCAAAGGTCTTGATCAAGGATTTCACCTTCCCACTGTTGCGGATGGCATTGAGCACCGCCGTGCCAAAGCTCAAGCCATGAATCCGCTGCGCCGCCCAATCCGCCCGAATCTCCGTGCACGGCATCCCCCACACCTTCTCCGTGTAAGTCTTAAAAAACGTGCGGTACAGCCGCTCCCCAAACCGATTGCGCACCCAATCCTCAAACGAATCCTCCGGAAGCACCGGGCGCCAACGCGCCGCCAGGTAACTCCCCAGCATCCGAAAACTCTCCCACAAACCCAAATTCTTCAGCGTCGCCCCAATCTTCAAAGGATAAGGGTAAAACTTCTGGCCGTAAAAAATCCGCGAAAGCCGGGGCACCTTCAGCATCGGCTCATCCATCATCTCCACCCACAGCTGCTTCACCTCCTCGCTCTTCGTGAAAAATCGGTGCCCTCCAATGTCCAGCCGATTACCCTCCCACACATGCGTTCGCGCAATCCCCCCCAGATAGCGCGAAGCCTCCAAAACCACCGGCTTCACCGGCGATTTCGCCAACTCAAACGCCGCCGTCAGCCCCGCCGGCCCCCCCCCAATCACCAGAGCTTCCGGACTTAGGTTCAGTAATTTATAAGTTTCCAAGCAATATGCCCATAGCCCCTAAGCACATCTCCGCACAAGGCATAAGACGCGCCCGCCGCAATAAATCTTCCGCCTTACCCCATCCCCCCACCCCGCCCCGCCCGCCGCCACCATCGCCGCAGCCTGGCCCACCCCCGCCGCCAACCCGGCACCCCCCCAGCCGAAGGCGGCGGAAAATGA
>CALQKQ020000413.1 GCA_943331195.2 Akkermansia muciniphila
ACCACGATGCGCCAGCGGTGCAGCGGTTTCGGGAGCTGCTGCTGGCGTGGCAAGCGGGCGGGCAACTCTGGATGCCGCGCGCGGAGGGCGCATCAGGGGCAGGGAAATGATGCGGGAACAACGCGGGTTTTGGGCCCACTCCGGGCGGCGCGGTTCGGGCTTGCCGTGACAGCTTGTCGCGCCCGGTGCGAGCGCCGAGGTGGGGCGTGGCGTTCCCAGGGGCGGGAGTCGGCGCTGCAGGGGCTGTTTTCGCTCAAATTACCTGGAAAATAGCCGGCGAGCGCCGAGGTGGGGCGGGGCGTTCCGAGGGGCGGGAGTTGGCGCTGGAGGGGCGGAAAAGGTCGCGGTGGGCGGTGGCGATTTGTCTTTTTGGGATTAAGGTGGGGTCCCCCTTTTTTTTGCCATGGCTACACTCACTACTTGCGTTGACGGCCTGACTTTGCCGAATCCCTTTGTGATTGCCTCGGGGCCGCCGGGGACGAATGTGAATGTGATCCGGAAGGCTTTTGGGGAGGGCTGGGGGGCGGTGATTGCCAAGACGGTGAGCCTGGATGCGTCCAAGGTGGTCAACGTCAGTCCGCGGTATGCCAAGCTGTATGCGGCGGACCGGCGGGAGGTGATTGGGTGGGAGAACATTGAATTGATCAGCGACCGGCCGTTGGCGACGTGGTTGGAGGAGTTTCGGCGCTGCAAGGAGGCCTATCCGGAGGGCGTGTTGATCGCTTCGATCATGGAGGAATATCGGCGCGATGCGTGGGTGGAGCTGGTGGAGCGCTGTGAGGCGGCTGGGGTGGATGGGTTTGAGCTTAATTTTTCGTGTCCGCACGGGCTGCCGGAGCGGCGCATGGGTTCGGCGATGGGGCAGGATCCGGAGCTGCTGGAAGAGGTCTGCGGGTGGGTGCGGGCGGCGACGCGGCGGCCGGTTTGGGCCAAGATGACTCCTAACATCACGCACATTGAAGAGCCGAGTCGGGCGGCGCTGCGGGGGGGGTGCGAGGGGATTAGTGCGATCAATACGATTCGGAGCGTGATGGGGGTGAATTTGGAGACGCTGCGGCCGGAGCCTTGTGTGGAGGGGTATAGCACGCCTGGGGGGTATTCGTCGAAGGCGGTGCGGCCGATTGCGCTGCGGATGGTGATGGAGATCGCGCAGATGATCCGGAGGGAATTTCCGGGGCGGAGTTTATCGGGGATTGGGGGGATTGAGACGGGGGAGGATGCGGCGCAGTTTATTTTGTTGGGGGCGGACACGGTGCAGGTGTGCACGGGGGTGATGAAGTTTGGCTATGGGATGGTGAAGGAGATGGGGGAGCAGTTGCTGGGCTTTATGGAGGGGCATGGGTTTGCTTCGCTGGGGGATTTTAAGGGGCGCAGTTTGGAGTATTTCACGACGCATGCGGACTTGGTGCGGCGGCAGGTGGAGCGGAAGCGGGCGGGTCGGGTGCACGGGGACCTGGACTGGGCGGCGGAGGATTTTGTGAAGCAGAGCGATGCCTTGGCGGGTGAGGGCGGGGTGAGGGAAGGAGGGGCGGGGTGAGGCTTGCAGGGTCGCGGGGCTGCTTTAAACTGGGGCCATGCCATTGCTCATTAAAAACGGCCATTTGATTGGTGCGGACACGGAGGCCTTTGCGGATCTGTATTGCGAGGGGGAGACGATCACGCGGATCGGGCGGGACTTGGAGGTTCCGCCGGGGACGGAGGTGATTGACGCCACGGGGAAGTTGGTTTTTCCGGGATTCATTGATCCGCACACGCACTTGCACCTGCCGTTTATGGGGACGTGTGCGAAGGATGACTATGTGAGTGGGACGCAAGCGGCGCTGCTGGGGGGGACGACGACGTTGTTTGAAATGATTTGTCCGCCGCGGAGCATGGGGGCGGGGGAGGGGTATGAAACGTGGCTGGCGCAGGCGGAGGGGAAGGCGGCTTGCGACTATGCGCACCACATGGGGGTGACTCGCTTTGATGCGGGCACGGCGGATGAGTTGCGCGAGATTGTGAAGCGGGGGACTGCTAGCCTCAAGGTGTTTTTGGCGTATCAGGGGGCTTTTGGGATTGATGACACCGAATTGTACCGCACTTTAAAATTGGCTAGGGAGCTAGGGGCGATGGTGTGCGCGCACTGTGAGAATGAGACCTTGGTGGCGGAGCGGGCGCGGGAATTGGTGGCGGCGGGGGTGACGGGGCCGGAGGGGCACTATCAGAGTCGGCCGCCGCGGGTGGAGGCGGAGGGGGTGCACCATTTGTGCAGTTTTGCGGAGTTGACGGGGGCCTCGGTTTACTGTGTGCACACGAGTTGTGCGGAGGCGCTGAGTGAGGCGGTGGCGGCGCGGCAGCGGGGGGTGAAGGTGTCGGTGGAGACCTTGATTCAGTATTTGTTGATCGACAAAACGTACGCGGAGCGGCCGGGAGGGGAGGGGCTGAAGTATGTGATGTCGCCGCCGCTGCGGGAGGCGGCGAACCAGGAGGTCTTGTGGGGGGCGCTGCGCAGTGGGGTGGTGAGCACGGTGGCAAGCGACCACGCGCCGTTTGATTTTTATGGGCAGAAGTTGGCCTTGGGGGGCGAGGATTTTAGGAATATTCCCAATGGGATACCGGCTTTGGAGGATCGGGTGAACTTGCTCTACAGCTATGGGGTGAAGCGGGGGCGCATGGATTTGTCGCAGTTTGTGGCGGCGGCGAGCACCAATGCGGCGAAGCTGTTTGGTTTGTATCCGCGCAAGGGGAGTCTTTCGATCGGAGCGGATGCGGATGTGGTGGTGTACGATCCGGCGTACCGGGGCCGCTTGGCGGCGGCGGGGCAGCGGCAGAATGTGGATTACAACGCCTTTGAGGGATGGGAGATAGAGGGGCGGCCGTGGGTGGTGACGCTGCGCGGCCAAGTGGCGGTGCGGGAGGGTCGCTTTGTGGGGGAGGTGGGCCGGGGGCGGCGCTTGGAGCGGGCGGCGACTTATTTTTGAGAGGGCGCTGGGGGTGGCGGCGGCCCCAAAAAGGCAACGGAACCGGTCGTGATCCCGAGGGCGCGAAGCTGTCGCAAAGCCCCCCGGCTTTGCGGCAACCTGGGCAAGCTGGGAGGCGCGCCGGGTCCGTTGCGTGGGGCATATCGCAGTGGGGGGGGCGCTCTGCAACGGGGAAGCGAGGGGAGGCCGGGGAGGGGCTGAGGGGGATTGGGGCTGAGGGGGTTTGGCGCGGAAGCCTTTGATTTATCGGGGGATCAGAGTCAGAGGGGGAGGATGAACCAAGTTATTTTCAGGGCGGGATGGGGAAGGCGCGTGTGGTGGGGAGCGCTGTGCTGGGCTTGGGCGAGTGGGGCGGGAGCGGCGGAACCGGTGATTCGGTCGGCGGGGGCGGGGTCGTATTGGGAGGGTTTGCCGCCGGGAGCGAAGGGGCCGCCGGGGTTGATTTATCGGACGGAGGAGGCGCGCGGGGCGATGCCGACGAATGATTGGTGGAGTTCGCTGGCGTGGCTGCCGCTGTCGGAGACGATGTTTCCGCATCCGTTGGCGGTGAAGGCGGTGGAGGGGGGCTTGCGGGTGGCCTATCCGGGGGCGGCGCTGGTGGCGGGGGCGGTGGCGATCATGGGCGGGGGGGGAGAGGACTTGCTATAAGGGCATTCCGAGGTGGCGAAGTTTGCCGAGGCGCGGGTGGCGGGGTGGAGCGATTGGTTTGTG
>CALQKQ020000414.1 GCA_943331195.2 Akkermansia muciniphila
GTGGTCACGGCCTTCGAGGACTATGCAGTCAAGGCCTTTGGGGTGGGTGCGGCCGATTACTTGTTGAAGCCAGTGAGTGCGGCGCGCCTGGCCCTGTGCCTGGAGCGGGTGGGTGCGGCTCTGATCCCGGAAGACCCTACGGTGCTCCTCGAGTTCAAAAACCCTAGCACCTCCGTGCAGCTGCGCCGCCTTCCCATCGGCGACATCCTTTGGGTGGAGGCCTACCAAAACTATACCTTGGTGCAGCTGGTGGAGGGGATGCCCCGCCAGCTTTCCAATCAATCGATCACCCGCTGGGAGGAGGTCTTGCCCAGTCCGCGCTTCGAGCGCCTCAGCCGGTCGCTCCTCATCCAGATGGACCGCATCCGGACGGTCAGTTGGCAATCGCGCGACGAAACCGTCGTCCAATTTCTCGACTCGGAAGCGCAGTTGCGACTCGGGCGGACTGCGGCGCAGCGCCTCAAGGCCTGTCTCAACGGGGAACTCTGAGCGACTCGGGGTGCCGCCCTTGCGGCCCTACTTTTGCGGGTTGAGTTTTCCCTGGTTGGCTGTCATGATCGCCCTCCCCGGCATGGTTCCGGCTTTCCCTTCTCTCTTATGCCCTCCCGCTCCCGGTCCACCACGACAGCTCCCGACGCCGAGGAGACGTCCTTTGAGCAGTCGATTGAGGAATTGGACCAGATCATCCAGTCCCTCGACGGGGATTCGCAGGGTTTGGAGGAGTTGGTGGCCCGCTACGAGCGGGGCATGACATTGCTCGGCCGCTGCCAGCAGCAGTTGGATGCGGCCCAGCTGCGCATCGAACACATTTCCCGCCGCGCGGAGGGTGCCCCCGAGGCTGCGGCACCCCCCGTTTCGCCCGCTCCCGCTTCCCCTTTGCCCCCTTTGCCCCGTGCCGCATCCGATGATGAAATCCGACTCTTTTAACCCGGAGGATCTCCCGGAGATCCGCTCCCCCGACGACGTCAAGCGCCTCAGCGAGAAGCAGTTGCTGCAATTGCCGGAAAAAGTGCGCCGGGATCTCATTGAGACTTTGGCCAACACCGGCGGGCACCTCGGCCCTAATCTCGGAGTGGTCGAGCTGACCATCGCGCTGCACCGCGTTTTCGACTCTCCCCAGGACAAGTTCATTTTTGACGTTAGCCACCAAGGCTACGTCCACAAAATGCTGACAGGCCGCTGGGATCGGCTCTCTACCATGCGGCAATACGAGGGCCTCAATGGCTTTCTCCTGCGCAGCGAGAGCGAGCACGATTGTTATGGTGCCGGCCATGCGGGCACGGCGATGAGCGCGGCCCTGGGCTTTGCCGTGGCGCGGGACCTCAAAGGCAGCGATGAACACGTCGTCTGTGTGGCGGGCGATGCCGCCTTCACCTGCGGGCCGACCTTTGAGGCGCTCAACAACGTGGCGTCCTCCACCAAGCGCTTCATCACCGTGCTGAACGACAACGAGTGGTCGATCGACAAAAACGTTGGGGCCATCGCGCGGTATTTCACGGCCCTTTCCACCAATAGTGCCTACGCCCACCTCCACGACAAAGCGGCTCAGTTTATCGAAAAGATCGGAGGCAAGGCCATGCGCAAGCTCGCCGCCAAAGTGGAGGGCAGCGCTAAAAACCTGATTCTTCCGAGCGTTATTTTCGAGGAATTTGGGATGCGCTATTATGGCCCCATCGATGGCCACAACCTGCCGCTTTTGGTCAAGACCTTCGAGTTTCTCAAGACGCAAAACGAACCGGTGATTCTCCACATCATCACGGAAAAAGGCCGCGGCTATGAACCGGCCCTAGCCAACCCCGGGAAGTTCCATGGGTTGGGCACTTATGAGATTGAGACCGGCGAGACCGCCCCGAGCCCGACCCCGACCTGCTCGCAGATTTTTGCAGAAGCTCTGGTCCGCTTTGCCCGGGAGGACCGCAAGATCACCGCGATCACCGCCGCCATGCCGGGCGGCACCGGATTGGGCTACTTTAAGAAGGAGTTGCCCGAGCGGTATTTCGACGTCGGCATCGCCGAGGAGCACGCCGCCCTCTTCGCCTGCGGCCTGGCCGCGCAGGGCCTCCGCCCCTTCCTCGCCATTTATAGCACCTTCATGCAGCGGGCCTACGACATGATCATTCACGACATGGCCTTGCAGAAATTGCCGGTGCGCCTCTGCATGGACCGCGGCGGCCTGAGCGGCGATGACGGACCCACCCACCACGGTCTCTTTGACATCGGCTATTTGCGCCACGTGCCGGGCCTCATCCACATGCAACCCAAGGACGAAGACGAGTTCGTCGACATGCTTTGGACCATGGCGAACTACGAATCCGGCCCCACCGCGATCCGCTATCCGCGCGGCGCGATCACTGGGCAAGCGATCAAGGCCAAGCCCGAACTGCTCGAAATCGGTACCGCCGAAGTGGTGGCCGACGGCACCGACGTCGCCTTGATCGGCCTCGGCAGCATGTTCAGCATGGCCGAGCAGGCCAAAGCGCAGTTAGAAGCCCTCGGCTACTCGGTGGCTCTCATCAACCCCCGCTGGATCAAGCCGCTCGACACCGCCGTGTTAGAGCGCTACGCCCGCCGCTGCCGCGTCCTGTGCACCCTGGAAGATCACGTCCTGCATAACGGCTTCGGCTGCGGCGTCATCGAACACCTCCACGACGTCGGCTTGCACACCCCCGTGGAGCGGATCGGCTGGCCCGATGCCTTCGTGGAACACGGCACCCCCGCCATCCTGCGCACCAAGCACGGCCTGACTGCCGAGGATTGCGTCCGCAAAGTCCTGCAGCATCTTCAAGTCAAGCGCAGCGCCCCCGCCCTCGTCTGAAACCCTAACGCCACCTTCCATCTCCTCCTGCCCATGACTCCCTCCTTTCCATCGGCAATCAGCGGGGGTGCCCCCTTCACCCTCTGGCTCGATCCCGCGACGTGGCCGCAGCTCCCCCCTGCGGCCCCATCGCAGGCGGACCCTGCGCTTCCCCTAACGGTGGCCCCGCCTGAGCCGCTGCGGCTGCCTGGCGACGGCTTCACCTTGTGGCTCGACCCCGCGACGTGGCCGCAGCTCCTTCCTGCGGCCCTCCCGCAGGCGGACCCTGAGCTTCCCCTAACGGTGGCCCCGCCTGAGCCGCTGCGGCTGCCCGGCGCTGGCTTTACCTTGTGGCTCGACCCCGCGACGTGGCCGACTGTTCCTCTAGCGAAAATTTCGGTCCCGGCCGCCCCAGAGCCGCTTCCGGAGCCGCCGGAGCCGGCGTCCCCGGCACCCGCCGCCGCCAAGCGCATCGTCTTGGCCCGCAACAAAGCCTTCACGCTGTGGACGCGCCCCGGACAGGTGACGCCTCTGCCCATGAAAAACGGCTTCACTGCCGCGCAATACGCCGCCTCCCTAGCCAGCGCCGTGCTTCCCGCAGTGGCACCAGCTGTGCCGCCGACCGCGCGCCCGGCTGGCCCGCCTCCGATCGCCTGGGAGCGCTGGATGCCGCTAGGAACGGCCGCCCTCGCGGTGCTCGGCATCAACGCCCTGGTGGGTGCCGCCGACGCCAAAAAATCGGCGGCTAGCCAAGCGGAGCTTTCCGGCCTCACCCTTCGCGTCGAGCAGGATAGCCAGCGGGTTTCCTCGATGGCGCAAGGGCTCAAGGAAAACCTCGCGAAAGCGGAAGCCCGCGCCACCCAGCTTCAAGAA
>CALQKQ020000415.1 GCA_943331195.2 Akkermansia muciniphila
CCAATGCCCCGCTCTGTGATCTGTTCGCCCAACCACATTAAGAAGAGACAGCCGGCCGTCATCACGGTCACGGACATGAAATAAAAGCCCATCCCAGGATTTGGCACCAACTGGTAGCCCCCTTGCTTCAGGTAGCTATCCATGCCCTGGAGTAGGGGATTGCTCCCAGGAGAAACCAGCCCCTTGGCCAGCAAATAACCCTGCACGACGCAGAGGAAAATCGTTAGATAGCGGGTGTACTGAGTGATCTTTTGGCGACCGCCCGTTTCCCGGCTAATCTTGCTCAGCCGCGGCACCACAGCCGTCAAGAGCTGCACCATGATGGAGGCACTGATGTAGGGCATGATCCCCAAACCAAACACCGCGCAGGCGGTGATGGCACCGCCACTGAACGCGTTGATCAAGGTAGCCACCGCATTGGTCGGCGCTGCCCCGGCAGCATCTAAGTAGCCCTGCACCACCGTCGGATCAACCCCGGGAAGCGTAATCGAAGCTCCAATCCGCACCACCGCCAACATGGCAAAGGTAAAGAGAATCCGGGAACGAAGTTCCGGAATTTTGAAAATATTGCGGAAGGCGGAAATCATGGGAAGAAGAGGTGGGGAAAAGGACTTGGCGAACCAAGAGGGGGAGCGTGACAAAGCGGGCGCAACACAGGTTGCGCCCGCTCCGGTGATTGAGGATCAACTATTCCGCAGCGGACGCACTGGTGGAGACGGATCCCCCCGCGTTCTCGATCTTTTCCTTAGCGGAAGCACTGATGCGGTCAACATTGACCGTCAGCTTTTTAGTGAGCTCACCAAAGCCGAGGATTTTGACGCCGTCCCAGCGCCCCTTGACGAGCTTGGCGTCGCGGAGGGTCACTTCGTTGATTTCGTCGCCATCGCTGAAGAACTGCTCCAGGGTGCTGACGTTGATGCTGGCCCAGTTATAGCAGAAAGCCGCATTGTTGAAGCCCTTCTTAGGGAGTCGACGGTAGATCGGCATCTGGCCGCCTTCAAAGCCGTGGCGAACCGTGCCGCCAGCGCGAGCTTTTTGACCTTTGTGGCCCTTGCCGCTGGTCTTGCCGTGGCCAGAGCTTTCACCGCAGCCAAGCCGCTTAATGCGGTGCTTGGCACCGGGCCGAGGGGAGAGAGTATCGAGACGCATAGTACAGGAATGTTAGATGGTTCCGCTGTCGGCAAGGGCAACCTGCCGTTGCAGCCAGGGGCCGATTAGGCCTTTTCAGTTTTGAATTTACCGCGGCCTTTGAGGAACTGCTCGCGAGTGCGCATCTGAGTGAGCGCGCTGAGAGTGGCTTTCACCACGTTGGCAGGGTTTTTCGAACCCAGGCTCTTCGCCAAGATGTCGCGCACCCCAGCAGCTTCGACCACGGCACGGACCGCACCGCCTGCGATGATGCCCGTACCTGGACTGGCAGGCTTAAGGAGGACTTTGCCGCCGCCAAATTCGCCGAGTACAGAGTGGGGCACGGTATTATCGCGCAGGGACACAGAAACCATGTGCTTGCGGGAATCTTCGCTGGCCTTCTTAATGGCATCAGAGACTTCGTTGGCTTTACCAAAGCCGAAGCCAACCTTGCCCTGCCGATCGCCCGCTACCACAAGGGCGCTGAAGCTGAAACGGCGACCGCCTTTGACGACCTTGGCGCATCGGTTGATGAAGACCACCTTTTCAGTGATCTCAGTTTTTCCGCCGTCAGGGGCAGAATGGGAGACATTTTCGTTAGCCATGCGTAGGGGAGATTAGAATTTAAGTCCGCCTTCGCGGGCGGCGTCAGCCAGGACTTTGACCTTGCCATGATAGAAGTGGCCGCCGCGGTCAAAGACCACGACTTCCACGGAAGCAGCCTTGCCGCGTTCCGCGATGAGCTGCCCGACCTTGAGGGCCGTTTCCGCGTTGGCCTTGGAGGCCTTGATGGACTCATCCTTGGTGCTGGCGGAGGCGATGGTGACGCCGCTGATGTCGTCGATCAGCTGGGCGTAGACATTCTTGTTGGAGAAGTGGACGGCGAGGCGGGGGCGCTCGGCAGTGCCAGATACTTTGCGGCGAATGCGCGTGTGAACGCGGCGCCGAGCTTCTTTGCGATTAACCTTCATGATTTGAAATTGTTGGGGACTTGTGGCGGAACCTATCCGCCTTACTTCACTTTCTTGCCTTCCTTGCGGCGGATGATTTCGCCGGTATAGCGCACGCCCTTGCCCTTGTAGGGCTCCGGCGGGTAGTAGGAGCGCACGTCGGCCGCGAATTGGCCCACGCGCTGCTTGTCGATGCCTTCAACCTTGATCTTGGTATTGTCGGTCACAGTGACCGTGAGGTCGGCGGGGATCGGGTGGAGCAAGGGGTGGCTGTAGCCGAGGCTCAAATCCAACTTGTCACCTTTGACCACGGCGCGAAAGCCGGTGCCGTGAATTTCGAGTTGGCGAATGAACCCGTCGTTCACGCCGATGATCATGTTGCAGATGAGGCGCTGACTGGTGCCGTGGAGAGCGCGGTGGCGGCGCTCGTCGCTAGCGCGTTTCACGGAGAGTTCAGCGCCCTCTTGAGAGAGGCTGATGCCGTCGGGAAGCACGTAGCTGAGGTTGCCTTTAGGACCAGTGACGAGGATGTTGCCATCCTTGTTTTCAATGGTGACCTTAGCGGGGAGAGGAATGGACTTGTTGCCAACTCGGGACATAGTATTGTGAAAGGGAGAGAGTTGGAATTACCAGACGATGGCGAGCAATTCGCCGCCGATACGCTGTTTCTTGGCTTGAGAACCAGTCATCAGCCCCTTGGAGGTGCTGAGAATAGCAATGCCCAATCCGTTGAGCACCCGAGGAATTTCGTCCACCGGAACATAATGGCGCATCCCAGGGCTGGAAACGCGCTTCAGATCGGTGAGGACAGCACGGCCATCCGTGGTCTTCGTCTTGACGCGGATCTGGGGATGCCCCTCGCCGGTTTCGACTTCATAAGACCAGATGTAGCCCTCTTCCTGAAGAATGCGGGCGATTTCCGCTTTGATGCGGGAGAAGGGAGCAGTGAACTCCGTCTTGCGGGCGCGGCTGGCATTCTTCCAGCGGGTCAGAAAGTCGGAGATGGGGTCGGTAAGGACGGCCATAGTATTAAAAAAGAAAAAGGTGGTAAAGGAATTAGGCGGCGGAGGCCTCGCTCAGGGACTGGGCGGCGGGCTTGTGGTCGCGGAAGGGCATACCCAAGGTCCGAAGAAGCTCGCGCCCCTCGTGATCGGTGTTGGCCGTGGTGACGATGCAAATGTCAAAACCAAGCACGCGCTTGATTTTGTCGATCTCAATTTCAGGGAAGATCGATTGGTCGGTAATGCCGAGGGTGTAGTTCCCCTTGCCGTCGAAGGCGCGAGGGCTGACGCCGCGGAAGTCGCGAACCACAGGCAGCGCCATGCGCATGAGGCGCTCCAAGAATTCCCACATCAGGGGGCCGCGCAGAGTGACTTTCACGCCGAGAGGCTCACCTTCGCGCAACTTGAAGTTGGAAATGGCCTTTTTCGACTTGGTCACGACCGCCTTTTGGCCAGTGATCGTTTGCACGTCGTTGAGGGCGTCTTCCACCGCTTGCTTGCGGTCAGCTTGCTTGCCGACGGAGCAGTTCACCACGACCTTCTCGATCTGGGGAACTTGGTGAA
>CALQKQ020000416.1 GCA_943331195.2 Akkermansia muciniphila
CCTCCCGCCCACCCCACCGCCTAACGCGAAAGCTCCAGCATCCGCAAAATCGGCTTCTCCGCGCGCTGCCGCAACTCCTCCGGCATCTCCACCCGAGGCTCCAAATCCCGCAAACAGCGATACAACTTCTCCAGCGTGTTCAGCTTCATGTAGCGGCAGTCCGCACAGGCACAGTGCTCCGTCGGCCCCGGGATGAATTCCTTGCCCGGGCACTCCCGCCGCAAGCGGTGCAACATCCCGCTCTCCGTGGCGATGATGAATTGCTGGGACGGATGATTCTGGCAATACTCCACCATCTTCTCCGTGCTGCACACCTCATCCGCTAGCAAGCGCACCGCAAAAGGACACTCCGGATGCGCCACCACCGGGGCCTCCGGATACTGCTCCCGAATGCGCAAAATGCTGTCCCGCGTAAACTCTACATGCACATAACACGACCCCTGCCACAACTCCATGGGGCGCCCAGTCTGCTCCATCACCCAAGAACCCAAGTTCGCATCCGGCACAAACAGGATGTTCCGCCCCGCCGGGGCCGCTTGCACCATCTTCACCGCATTGCCGCTCGTGCAAATGCAGTCGCTCAAGGCCTTCACCCCCCCGCTGCAATTGATGTAGGCAATCACATAAAAATCCTTGTCCGCGTGTTTCTCCAAATACGCCTGCAGCGCCTCCGCCGGACAGCTCTGCTCCAGAGAACACCCCGCATCCTTATCCGGCAGCACCACCACCCGCCCCGGATTCACAATCTTCGCCGTCTCCGCCATAAAATGCACCCCGCAAAACACAATCACCTCCGCCGAGGTTTCCTTCGCCCGATAGGCCAGCCCCAGCGAATCCCCCACAAAATCCGCAATCTCCTGAATCGCCTTGTCCTGATAATTGTGCGCCAAAATCACCGCGCGGCGCTCCCGCTTGAGCCGCAAGATCTCCGCGCGAAGATCAAGCCCAGGGGCTACCGCAGCCGAAAGAACCGGAGAACAGGGTTGTAGCGAAGACATAAAAATAGGTTTCTAGCAAAATTAGTAATCCGTGTCCTTGAGGCGTGAACTCGCTTGTTGCAAGGCTGCGGTCTCGGCAGCAGTCAAACTTCCCATCCCCGAGCGCGCGATTTTTTCAAGGATGAGATCGACATCTTCCACCGCCTTGCGTTCCGGGGCCAGGTCCGCCTTGGGCTTGAGCTTGGGCTCATAATAGCGCGCCGCCGCCTCCTTTCCCGGCCTGCCCCCGCCCGCTCCCCGGCTCCCCGACCCTCGACGACTCGGCGCCGCCGCCCGCGCCTGCGGCAGCGCCCCCCGCACCGCCTCCTCCAGAGCCGCAAAGCGCGGCGACAGCCCCGCCCGACGCAGCACCACATAGGTCAGCACCACATTCGCCAATAACAAACCCAGCGACATCCACTCGCGCGAAGCCAAGTCCCCCAGCACATAAATCCCCAACAGCAACGAACCCGCCAACTTCAGCGTCAGCCACGGCAAACTGCAAAACATCAGCGCCCCCGGATAGAGCAGGCAAATCCCCAGAAAGAGGCAAAAGTGCGAAAACCCCGTCCCCGATAAAAAATACCCCGGCCCCCCGCTCACCCCGTAACTCAAACTCACCAACAGCGGCGGCAGCAACACCAGCCCCCCATAAAGCACCGCCAAAGTCCGGCGCCCAAACACCTTCTCAATCTCCATCCCAAAGCGATACAAAAAAAACATCTCCAACAAAAAACCAATCGACGGTTGGTGCACAAACGCATAGGTCGCCCAGCGCCACACCTGCCCCCAAGAACCCAGCTGCCCCGGCGCAAAACTCAGCGCCTCCCCCAATCCCTGCGGACTCAAAACCCCCAGCAACATCGCCGCCACATGCAGCGCCACCAAGGCCGTGGCCAAAAAAACCGCGTGCCCCTTAAAATACCCCAAAGGCTGGGAATCCGGACGATAAGTCGAGGCACTAAACATAGCAGATCAAGAAAAAGGGAAACATAGCATGCGCTTCCCCGCCGCACAACCCGCAGCATCCACTCAGGCCTCCCGGCACACCGGCCGCCACGCCAGCACCCCCCACCCCGCCAACAGCGCCACCCCCCCCAGCGGAGTCACCGGCCCCAGCGCCCGCCACCCCAGCGCGCTCAGCCCATACAAACTCCCACTAAACCCCACCGTGCCCGCCCACAGCAGCCCCCAGGCCACCCGATTCGCCCGCCCCCCCTGCCCCGCCACCACCAGCATCGCCACCGCATGCACCAAATGATAAAGCACCGCCGTGCGCCAAATCTCCACCCCCTCGGGCCGCTCCAACAACAAAGGCTTCCACGCATGCGCCCCAAACGCCCCCAACCCCACGCCCAAACCCGCCCACAGCGCCGAAACCCGCAGCGCCCCGCCCGACTCAAAAAATGCCTTCACCCAACTCATCCCTCCCCCTGCCCCCTTCCCCGCCCCCCGTCAAAAGCAAAGCCACCCCCCAGAAAGACAATTTAGTTGAATCCAAGACTTGCATCCCCCGCAAATCCGGTTCATAGCTCCAGCCTGTCTCGGCTTTGGCCGTCGCGGGCTGTAGCACAGCTTGGTAGTGCGCTTGCATGGGGTGCAAGAGGTCGTGAGTTCGAATCTCGCCAGCCCGACCACTTTGAAAGTCAGTCACTGACTTCAACAACTCCGACAAAGTCGGAACTGATCTCGGAACAAGTCCCCCACCGGCCCCACCAAACCCGGCACCATGGCTTGGCTTTCCCATCCATCCCATGCTTCCCATCCGTCCCATCCGTCCCATCCGTCCCATGCTTCCCATGCTTCCCATGCTTCCCATTCTCCCCCACTGACTTCGAGCACAGCACCGCACCCAGCAAAATGCGGATGAAAATCCCGCTCCGGCGCGCCGGTGGGCCCACCTAGCCCCCACCTCCTCCTACGCCGCCAGCCCATCCAGCGAACTCCGCGCTACCACCCCCGGCCGGTTCATCACGTGGGTGTAAATCATGGTAGTGCTCACATCACAGTGCCCCAACAGCTCCTGCAAGGTCCGGATGTCCGTGCCATTCTCCAGCGCCAGCGTGGCGAAGGTATGCCGCAGCGCATGGCAGGTCACCCGCCGCACCACCCCGCAGCGCCGGGCCGCCTCCCCCAAAAGCCGCCCCACCGTATTCTCATGGACATGCCACCGCATCAGGCGCCCCGTGGCCGCTTCCACGATCACCTGCTGCCCCCCAAACACATATGGCCACGGCCACGATCGCGCTGCCGCCGGATGCTTCCGCGCCAGCGCCCCGGGCAGCGGCACAAACCCCGCCCCCTCCTGCAAATCCTGCTCATATTCCACGCGCCGCGCTCCCAGGTGCGCCGTCAGCCCTTCCCGGATCCGCTCCGGCAAAACCGTCACCCGATCCTTATTCCCCTTCCCTTGCCGCACCGTGATCGCCCCGCGCTCCAGATCCACATCCTTCACCCGCAATTCCAGCACCTCCTTCTGCCGCAACCCCGACCCCAGCATTACCCCCGCCATCAACCACATCGCCCGGTTTCTCCCCTCCAAGTCCCCCATCACCGCCGCCGCCTCCTGGCGGTCCAGCACCACCGGCAGCCGACGGGATACCTTCGCCCGCAAATACTCCCCGATCGCCCCCGGCTCCTTCCCCATCCCGTGCCGAAAAAACCC
>CALQKQ020000417.1 GCA_943331195.2 Akkermansia muciniphila
CGCGTCCTCATGGGCATGGAGGAACTCATCCACCACTTCATCATCGCCACCCAAGGCGTCGAAGCCCCTCCCGGCGAAGTCTACTTCGGCCACGAAAACCCCAAGGGCGAACTCGGATTTTACATCAACAGCAAAGGCGGCGGCGTCCCCCACCGCCTCAAAATCCGCTCGCCCTCCTTCGTCAACCTCAGCATCGTCCCAGAAATCATCCCCGGACACATGCTCAGCGACGTCCCCGCCATCCTCGGCTCCCTCGACTTCGTCATGGGCGAGTGCGACCGCTAATCCCCGCGCCACCCCCCGCGCCATTCTAAGTCGAAACCCAGGCCTCCCCTCCGCGCGGACCTGAGGCCATGGCCCCCCCGCCTCCCCGCGCAGCGGGGAATTCCCCATGGGATTGAGGTTGTTTCATGGCCCGCAGCTCCTTAGAATAAGGCGCTTCGCCTTTCTTTTTTCTCCTGCAACTCTTATGGCCCGCCGTCGCCGCTCTGGTTTTCCCCTCCGCCCTACCCTCATCGGCTTGGCCGCCCTGATCCTCGCCGGCGGACTCGCCTGGTGGCAGCGCCGTCCCGCCACCGACACCTTCGCCGTCGGCAGCCAACCCTTCCCCGCTGGCGAATTCTTAGAAAACTTTTTCGGCCTCCGCGGCAACCGCTACCTCGTGGAAGGCCGCATCACCGAACAACTCCGCTACGGAGCCGACCGCACCCGCCTCTTCGCCCTCAGCATCAGCGACGCCTCCCTCGCCGAACCCTGCGAAGTCGGCCTCCTCGTGCCGTCCCAATTCGGCAGCCTCAACATCCAAACCGGACAAGCCTTCCGCCTCCTCGTCGAAGTCGACCAAGACGGTCTCCTCAAAGCCTTAGAAATCAGTAAATCCTGAGTCGAACCGCTCGACCTTCCCCTTTTCGCCCCATGAACGTGCGCCCTCTTCTGCCTTGCCTGCTCCTCGGCGGCCTCTCCGCCACCCTGTCCGCCCAGGTCTTCGATACCCCCGGCACCCCTCCCGGCAGCCCCCCCGCCAGCCGCAGCGGTGCCGCCCCCGCCGCCCCGCCCAAGCCCGTCTTTGGCCAGGAACTCCCCATGCTCAATCCCGGCTCGGAAGTCGCCAGCTGGAACGGACAAAATTGGAACGTCGCCGACCAACGCCTCTTCCGCGCCCGCTTCGAAAAATACCTCGCTGCCCCCGCCGCCACCTCCGCCGCCGATCAGGCCTACCGCGACCTCCTCCTCAAGGCCATGAAGGCCCTCAGCCCCGGCCAACCCGGCGGCCCCAGCGTCGCCCAAGCCGTCGCCCTCACCGGACAAGCCGCCGACTACCCCATCGACGCCCGCCTCTGCGACTCCCTCAACCAAGCCGTCTACAGCGTCGTTCTCTACAAAAAGAACGCCAAATTGCTCGGCGAAATGAACAAGAGCCTGGCCCAGAAACGCAAGGACGAAGCCTGGAACCTCAAAATCAGCGGCGGCCCCAACACCCTAGCCCCCGCCGCCGCTCCCGCCAAACCCGGCGAAGCCCCCCCTCCCACCGTGACCCAACAAGCCAGCGAATTCTCCATCGCCGGCACCCACATCAAAAACATGGTCGAAATCGACGCCGCCCGCGTCGCCAACGCCGCCAAAATGTCCGTCGCAGAATTGAAGGCCAAGGTCGAATTCCAAGCCCTCATCGTGCAGTTTTTCCTCCAGCGCCGCTTCGAACACTGCATCCTCGCCTCCCGCCTCTACCGCGCCCTCTTCGAAGACGGCGACGCCGGCTTAAAACTCAAAGAAGGCTCCGACGTCGAAAAACTCTTCATCCAAACCACCGGCGTCACCCCCACCGTCTCCGCCCTCGATGCCATGGCCAGCGAAGCCATCCGCGACGTCGATGAAGGCATCCAAGCCTTCCTCTATCTCGCCGAACGCCAAGAATTAGAAAGCGCTAGCAAGCGCCTCAGCGAAGCCTTCGTCGTCGGCGAATACCTCCCCCGCGTCCGCACCCTCGAACGCGAACAAAAAGAAAAAGTCCAAGGCTTCGTCCGCCAAGGCAACCAACTCATCTCCGCCATCGACGTCAAAGACTACACCCTCGCCGAAGAAATCGTCGAAACCCTCCGCAAAACCGCCAAAGATTTCGACTTCTCCAAACCCCGCGCCGCCATCGAAACCGCCCGCAGCGCCAGCGGCCTCCACATCCAAAAAGCCCGCAGCGCCGCCATCGCCAAGGACGACCAAGGCGTCGCCGACAATATCGCCCAGGCCGCCATGATCTGGCCCACCAACCCCGACCTCAAAGCCTTCGCTACCCAAGTCGCCGCCTACGGCGACATGAACAGCCGCGTCCTCAACGACTTAGACACCCTCATCGCCCAAAAAAATTACCGCGAAATTTTCCGCGAACAAACCAAATATGCCGGCGGCGTCCTCGGTAAACCAGAATACGAACAAAAACTCAAATCCGTCCTCGAAGAAGTCGGCAAGGTCGAGCGCGTCGTCATGACCGCCGACGAACTCGCCAAAGCCGGCGACTCCACCGGCGCCTGGGAACGCCTCGAAGAAATCGCCCGCGACTTCCCCGACGACAACGAAGTCAACCGCCGCCGCGCCGACCTATCCCGCAAAAATCCCAGTTTCATCCACGCCATCACCGAAGCCCGCCGCCACGAAGACAATGCCCGCGTCGGCATCAGCCTCTCCTGGTACCTCCGCGCCCGCCGCGCCTACCCCGCCAGCCTCTTCGCCAAACAAGGCATCAACCGCCTCTCCGATAAAATCCTCCCAGAAAAAGCCCCCGCCACCGACCTGCCCAGCCCCAAGCCCTCCACCGAACCCTAAACCTAAAAACGGGTGTTGAAACACGACCATGGGTCCCTTTTTCGCGATCAGGACGGGGAATGATCACGGCGAATTTGAAATCCAAGTGCGCGTTGATGTGACGCAAGCCTCCTCTGCCGTGGCCTTGTCTGCCGCTACCGCGTCTACCGCAGCCTCGTCTACCGCTACCGCGTCTACCGCTACCGCGTCTACGGCGGCCTCGTCTGCCGTGGCCTCGTCTGCTGCGGCCTTGTCTGCCGCTACCGCGTCTACCACTAACGCGTCTGCCGTGGCCTTGTCTGCCGCGGCCTCGTTTATCATATACGCCAACGGCGTTCCGCCCTCCAGCCCAGGGTTGCGCGCCCCGCGCTACCCTGGGAACCCGTCCCCCCGCGCCCACCAACCCCATCGGGGTTGCGCCTTTTCGATTCACCTCCATTCCATCGTAAGCGGTGCGCAAGGGAAGTGTCCCAGAGATCGTTAAAATTGAGGTGGAGGCTGGTTGGACCACGCGACAGCGTGGTGTTGGAAAAACAACCAAACCACCACCACCACGGACACATCAAACATCAGGCCCGCCTTTTGGCAAAGCGACGAGAATCAGGCACAAAAGCTCTTGCGGGACATGCTGCGGGGCTGCGTGAGAGCGGGTTTGGCATGTGGAGGAGGGGGAAGTGACGCTGCCGGTATAGGATGCAGCGTCTCGCTAGCATGGCCAGTTCGAATAGGCGGTGGCCTTGATCGGCCAGGACGTGACGTTTTTGAATTCGAATCTGATCGAGAATAGGATCCGCAACTGGCGAGGCGCGACGCATCAAATCAAGCGCTGGCAGGTGAAA
>CALQKQ020000418.1 GCA_943331195.2 Akkermansia muciniphila
AGCACTGGCGTTTTGTGCCCTTGGCGCTTGCGAGACCTCGGATGGCGGGCGGAAAAAAAAGCGGACCCGGCCGCCCCTTCCCGGGGAAGAGGCAAGTTCCTTGTCTTGGAGCCGCCCGACCAAATCCAGCGAGATTTCTTCTCCCTTTGGCTTGCCTAGCTCCCACTGAGGAGTGAGGCGCGATTTTGGGCTGGATGCGCAAGCATCCAGCCCTTTTTTTTGGAGGTGGTGTCGCGGCGTTCAACCAACCGTTCCAAGTGGGAATCACGGCACGGCCGCCGGGCGTTTCACCGGACACGATTTCGCAGATGCGCTAAGGCAGATTAAAATGACGCCGGAGGTGTTCTTCAGGAAGTGGAGGTTGACTGAGAATTCATGACACTCTGTGGAGGGTTGAATATTACTCAGAACCGAAGATGCGGCGGGTTTAAGAGGGGAGCAAGAGGCGCGCGAAAGAGGGGAGCGGTGGGCGCTCCCTGCGCAAATTACCTGGCAAACTGCTGCCGGAGGCGCCGGGGGGGCAGGAATGACTCCTCTCCTTTTGGAGTGAGCATAGTCAGTAAAGAGAAAATACCTGGCAGATGGCGGCGAATGGCGCAAATTACCTGGCACAATGCTGGCATTGCGGCGAATGGCGCACACAATGCTGGCATTGTCCCGTTGGTGGTCATCGGGGACAAACCTTCGCCGGATACGCCCTGCCGGGACCATCGCTGGCTTCTCGGGGGAGGTGCGGTGCGGGGGCTAGGCGCTGGGGGCTTAGGCGAGGGGGACGCTGAGCCAGAAGGTGGTGGCTTCGGGGTCGCTGCGCACGGCTAGGGTGGCGCCCATTTGGGAGGCGAGGACGGAGGCTACGGTGAGGCCGATGCCGCTGTGTTTGCTGTCCTTGGTGCTGGCGAAGGGTTTGAAGACGTCGGCGAGTTTTTCTGGGGGGATGGGGGCACTGGTGTTGCGGACGAAGACATCGACGCAGCCGGGGCGGCTTTCGGGGACGAGGCCGGGGGAGAGGACGTCGAGGGCGACGACTCCGGGGAGGCCGCTGCCGGCGACGGCTTCGGCGGCATTGAGGAGGAGGTCGCCGAGGATTTCGTTGAAGCGGCTGCGGTCGATGAGGACGGGAGGGAGGTCGGGGGAGAGGTTGAGTTGGAAGGGGATATTGAATTTGGCGCAAGGGGCCTGGAGATTGCGGTCGTTGGCGGGGAGGGAATCGAGCAGTTGGACGGGCTGGAGGGCGAGGCGGACGCAGCCGCTGGCGGCGAGGATGCGTTCGGCTAAGGCGGCGGCGGCTTGGGAGGCCTCCTTCATGTGTTCGAGATTTCCCCTGGAGGTGGGGTCGAGGCCATCTTCCATGAGGATCAAGCTGGAAAAGCCCTGGATGACGGCGAGGAAATTGTTTTGTTTGTGGACGAGCCCGCGGATGAGGCCGTTGAAGAAATCGCCGGCCGGAGTGCCCTGGATGGCGGGGGGCTGCGCCATGAGGTAGCCGTGGGGAGTTAACTCGATGGTTTGCATGTTGTGCGGGAAGAGGGATTCATCAAAACTGCGGTTAATGGCGATTGTAAAGGAAAAGCTGGGGAGGGCTTCGGGCGAGCTTGGTTTTGTTGAAGGTCAGGGTTTTCCGGATTCGGTGAGGACTTTGTGGAGGGTGGTGCCGCCGTCTGGGGAGGCGTAGAGGCCGTCGGTGTAGAGGAGCCACCATTGTTGGCCGAGGGCGAGGTCGGCGGCGGCGGCGATGAGGCCGCCGGGGGGGAGGTCGCCTTGGGGGGTGATCCAGTTCCATTCGAAGGCCCAGGTTTCGCTGCGGGAGAGGCGGCCGGGGGCGGAGGGGGCGAGGGATTGGGCGAGGCAGCGGCCGAATTTTTGATCGCCGCGGGCGGCGGCGGCGAGGCCGGTGAGGGGGCGGAAGCAGTCGAGGTTTTTGGCTCTGGGATAGAGGGCCATGTGGGCTCCGGGGGAGATTTGGGATTGGAGGCCGTGGGTGGTGCCGTAGCGCATTTCGTTGACGGACTGGAGGGCTTTATCGAAGATGGCGTTGTAGAAGCCGGTGTCGTCGCGTTCGTCGGCGAGGGCGATGGTTTGGACGCCGTCGTGGGAGACGTAGCTGCGGGAGGTGAGGGCGGCGGTGGTGGTGGCAGGGGTGCCGCGACCGAGGAAGGGCATCCAGCGGTCGGGGCAGGTGCAGATGCAGAGGTGGGTTTTGCCTTGGGCGGGGGCGGGGTAGTGGCGTTCCCAGGGCCAGACGGTGACGGAGGTGATGCGTTCGCCGTCGGCACCGAGTTTTTCCCAAGAGGTGCCGCCGTTGCGGGTTTTGAAGAAGCCGCGGGATTCGGTGCCGGCGTAGGCGATTTGGGGGTCGCGGAGGTCGTAGGCGAGGATTTCGCCGCAGAGGGCGGAGGGGCCGACGCCGTCGAAGTCGCCGTCGAAGGGAAGGCGGGCCCAGGATTGGCCGCCGTCGGAGGATTTCCAGAGGGCGGAGTGGGGGCCGCGGCCGGTGGCGCGGAGCATCGTTCGGGGGTCGGTGGGGTGGATGGCGACGCTGCGGACGGCGAGGTCGTCGCCGGTGAGGGAGCCGTTGGCGGGGGACCAGGTGTGGCCGGCGTCGGTGGAGCGGAGGAGGCCGAGGTGGCTGGAGCGGGCGACGACGATCTGGGGATCGGAAGGGGCGAGGGCGACGCCGGTGAGGCGGGGGCCGTCGGTGTGAGAGGCGGTGGCGGGGAGGGGGGGCTGGGCTTCGGGGGGGACGCCGGGTTGGAGGGTGAAGGAGGAGACGCGGGCGCGGTAGTGTTCGCGGGCATCTTGGGGGAGAGCGCTGAAGAAGAGGCCGACGTCCATGCGGGGGGCGGTCTTTTTGAATTGATAGGCGCCTAGTTCCCAGTGGGTGGCGTCGGAGGAAGTCCAGGCGGTCCAGAGGTCGCCGGACCGGGCGATGCGGAGCCAGGGACGGTCTTTGGGCAGTTCATAGGAAGTGATGCGGCCGGCGCCGAAGTCGGTGAAGTCGGCGGAGGCGCGGAGGCCATCGCGGGCGGTTTGGACGAGGTGGAAGTCGCGGCCCCAGTTCCAATCGAGGCGGTCGCCGAATTCGCGGGCGGTGAGGCCGGCCCAGGCGCGGGGGTTGACGGGTTCGTTAGCGGAGCCGTGGTAGGAATCGAGGTGGCAGGTGGCGGTGAAATCGCCGGTGACGGACTGGGTGACGGTGTGCATGCCTTGGCCGAAGAATTGGAAGGCTTGGGGGCCGGTTTGCCAGAGGCCGGCGGCGGCTTTGGCGTCGCCGACGTTGCGGGCGGTCCAGGCGGGGTCGAGGGGTTTTCCGCTAACCGTGAGGGAGGTGGGGGCGGAATCGACGGTGTGGTCGCCATCGAAGCGGACGCGGGACCAAAAGGCGTTCGTTCCGGCGGGGAGGGGGCCGTCGTATTGCAGGATAGGGCCGGAGGTTTGGGCGAGTTGGAGGGTGCCGAGGAAGAGGGTGGTTTGGTCGATGTGGTGGTTGCGGGGGTCGACGCGGACGGCGAGGTGGCCGCTGCCGTCGCCGGGGGCTGCGGCGTGGATGGTGGGGAGGGGGTAGGCGCCGTCGTCGGCGACGCGGAGGGCGTCGAGGGGGATGGTTTGGAGGGGGAGGTTAG
>CALQKQ020000419.1 GCA_943331195.2 Akkermansia muciniphila
CCCCCTCCGGCTCCTGGCAAACCCCCCTCGCCCACCAGCCCGGCGCCCCCCCCAGCTTCACCGTGCCCACGAGCGTCGTGATCAACGAAATCATGTATCACCACGCCCCCCGCTTCCTCCCCTCCGGCTCCACCCCCAACCCCGAAGAATGGATCGAACTCCACAACCCCACCGCCGCCCCCGTCGACCTCTCCGGCTGGCAACTGCGCGGCGGCATCGCCTTCGACTTCGCCGCCACCACCCTCCCCCCAGGCGGCTTCCTCGTCATCGCCCAAGACCCCGCCGCCCTCGCCGCCAAATTCCCCGCCATCACCATCCTCGGACCCTTCTCCGGCACCCTCTCCAACCGCGGCGACCACCTCCGCCTCCTCGACCCCAACGGCAATACCGCCGACGAAGTCGCCTACCAAACCAGCGGCCGCTGGGACCAACGCGCCGACGGCCGCGGCTCCAGCCTCGAATTGCGCCACCCCCAAGCCAACAACGCCCTCCCCGAATCCTGGGCCGCCAGCGACGAAAGCCCCCACTCCTCCTGGCAATCCTTCACCTGGACCGGCACCGGCGCCGCCTTCCCCGGCACCAATAACCCCACCCGCTACAACGAACTCATCCTCGGCCTCCTCAACGACGGCGCATGCCTCGTCGACGACCTCAGCGTCAAAGAAGTCAACGCCGGAAACCGCGAACTCATCCAAAACGGCGCCTTCTCCAACGGCTCCGCCGCCGCCTGGCGATTGCTCGGAAACCACGGCATCCACGGCCGCAGCCTCGTCGTCGACGACCCCTCCTCCCCCGGCAATAAAGTGCTCCAAATCGACGCCACCGGCGCCACCGAACACATGCACAACCACTGCGAGACCACCCTCAAAGCCGGCTCCACCTTCGTCACCCTCAACGCCTCCAGCACCTACACCATCAGCTTCCGCGCCCGCTGGATCAGCGGCTGCCCCCGCCTCAACGCCCGCCTCTACTTCAACCGCCTCGCCCGCACCGTCCTCCTCCCCATCCCCGAAAACACCGGCACCCCCGGCACCCCCAACACCCGCTGGATCCCCAACCCCGGCCCCTCCCTCTCCGACCTCCAACACCTCCCCGCCGTCCCCTCCCCCGGCTCCCCCATCACCATCTCCCTCCGCGCCTCCGACCCCTCCGGCATCGCCTCCATCAACCTCCGCTGGCGCCGCGACGGCGCCTCCCTCTGGAACTCCGAACCCCTCACCGGCGGCCCCACCTACTCCGCCCTCCTCCCCGGCCAACCCGCCGGCACCCTCCTCGAATTCTACATCGAAGCCACCGACGCCGACCCCAACCCCGCCTCCTCCCGCTTCCCCGCCGCCAGCGCCCTCGTCAAATGGAGCGACGCATCCGCTATCCCCACCCCAGGTCACGCCTTCCGCCTCCTCATGACCTCCGCCAACGCCAACCTCATGCACGACCCCAGCAACGTCATGAGCAACGACTCCCTCCCCGCCACCGTCATCTACCGCGAATCCGAAGTCTTCTACCAAGCCCGCTGCCGCCTCAAAAGCAGCGAACGCGGCCGCCTCGCCGACATCCGCCTCGGCTTCGCCGTCGACTTCGACCCCCTCCAGCCCTTCCGCGGCAAACAACTCACCGTCAACCTCGACCGCTCCAGCTACGGCCGCGGCACCACCAACAGCGGCTACGGCCAAAGCGACCTCTTCAATTGGCACTTCTTCAATAAAGCCGGCGGCATCCCCTCGATGTACAACGACCTCGTCTACCTCCTCAGCCCCCGCCCCGCCCACACCGGCAGCGCCCAGCTCACCATGGCCGAATTCAACGACCCCTACCTCGACGGCCAATGGGACAACGGCGGCGCCACCCCCACCTTCAAATACGAACTCATCTACTACCCCACCTCCACCCTCGGCGGCTCCCCCGAAGGCCTCAAAATCCCCCAACCCGACGACGTCCTCCCCGTCAGCGTCGGCCAAATCGGCACCGGCACCAACACCGCCTTCCCCACCCTCACCACCCCCGACAAAGAACCCTACCGCTGGAACTTCCTCATCCAAAACGCCCGCAGCGACGACGACTACTCCCGCATCATCGACCTCAATACCGTCTTCCGCCAAACCGGCACCACCTACCTCGCCAACCTCCCCAAAATCATCGACGTCGACCAGTGGCTCCGCACCTTCGCCGCCCTCAGCCTCGCCGGCATCGGCGACCACTACTCCACCGCCGCCGGCGGCTGGCATAACCTCAAACTCTACCAACGCAGCGACGCCCGCATCCTCATGCTCCCCTGGGACCACGACTTCGTCAGCGAAGCCTACGACGCCCCCGTCGTCCGCGCCCCCGACCTCAGCAAAATGATCGCCGCCAACCCCGCCTGGCACCGCGCCTTCTACGGCCACCTCCTCGACATCATCGCCCGCTCCTTCAACCCCTCCTACCTCCGCCCCTGGACCTCCCACTACCAATCCTTCACCACCACCGGCGGCAACTGGGCCGAACTCGCCGACTACACCGCCCAGCGCCGCACCTTCGTCCTCGCCGCCGTCTCCTCCCAATACCCCAAAGTCCCCTTCGCCATCACCACCAACGCCGGCGCCAATTTCACCACCCCAGAAGCCTCCATCACCCTAGCTGGCACCGCCTGGGTCGACGTCCGCAGCCTCCGCATCCAAGGCAGCCCCGAACCCCTCCCCCTCCTCTGGACCAGCCGCAACGCCTGGAAAATCACCCTCCCCATCGCCCCAGGTCCCAATCCCTTCGTCATCGAAGCCCTCGACTTCGCCGGCAACCCCCTCGCCACCGACTCCCTCCTCATCACCGGTTCCGGCTCCGCCCTCCCCGCCTCCGCCGACAACCTCGTCATCTCCGAAATCAACTACAACCCCGCTCCCCCCACCGAAACCGAACGCGCCGCCGGCTTCACCGATAACAGCGATTTCGAATTCATCGAACTCCGCAACATCGCCTCCAGCCCCATCCTCCTCACCGGCGTCCACTTCAGCGACGGCATCCAATGGTCCGCCCCCCCAGGCACCACCCTCCTCCCCGGCGCCTTCGCCGTCATCCCCCGCCGCACCACCGCCTTCGCCCTCCGCTACCCCTCCATAACCAGCCTCCCCGAATCCTACCAAATCGGCGCCAACCTCCTCAACAACTCCGGAGAATCCCTCACCCTCAGCGACGCCGTCGGTGCCCCCATCAAACAATTCGCCTACGACGCCTCCCCACCCTGGCCCACCCTCCCCCCCACCGGCGGCGCCAGCCTCGCCCTCGTCGCCTCCGCCCTCAACCCCGACCCCTCCCAACCCCTCCATTGGCGCGCCTCCCCCTCCCCCCTCGGCAGCCCCGGCAGCAGCGAAACCACCCCCCCTCCGGCCAACCCCAACGCCGACGACGACCACAACGGCGTCCCCAACCTCCTCCAATACGCCTTCGGCCCCTCCGCCTACCTCTCCCCTCCCTCCCCCTCCCCAGACCGCCTCACCGCCGAAATCAGCTTCCCCCGCGCCCCCACCAGCGACGCCCTCGCCACCCTCGAAACCAGCTCCTCCCTCGCCCTCTGGTCCCCCGCTCCCAGCACCCTCACTAAGCGCATCATCCAGCCCGACGGCAGCGAAACCC
>CALQKQ020000420.1 GCA_943331195.2 Akkermansia muciniphila
CCCTCCCACCGTCACCATCCCCGCCGGAGAACTCCTCTCCGAAACCTTCGCCATCACCGGCGTCCCCGACGGCGCCTACAGCTCCGCCTTCAACGTCACCCTCACCGCCTCCGCCTCCGGCTACACCAGCGCCACCGCCCTCGTCAGCGTCACCAACGTCGACACCCCCCCACCATCCGGCCCCCCCACCGTCGTCATCAATAAATGGCTCAACAGCTCCCCCGAAATCGTCGAACTCCTCGTCGTCGGCGACACCTCCCCCTCCTCCACCGTCGACCTCCGCGGCATGATCCTCAAAGACTTCAGCAGCAGCATCACCAAAGACGGCGGCGGTAAAAAAATCTTCGCCGATTCCCCCCTCTTCCAAGCCCTCCCCGCCGGCACCCTCCTCGTCCTCACCAACCAACCCACCTCCACCGACCCCGACCCCTCCGACTTCGTCCTCCGCCTCGGCCTCTCCGACCCCACCTACTTCATCTCAAGCAGCGGCACCTTCGACCTCAGCGCCCAAGAAATGGTCATGCTCAAAGCCCCCGGCTCCCCCGAAGCCGGCACCGACGGCGCCATCCACGCCCTCGCCGCCGGCTCCTCCGACCCCTCCGCCTACCCCCTCTTCGCCGGCACCACCTCCGCCAAACTCTTCGCCACCGGCACCAACTCCGCCCTCGCCCTCAACTCCGCCGCCGCCCTCGCCGACTTCACCGGCACCGACGCCGCCTCCAACGCCTCCCTCTCCGCCGCCCAATTCGGCAGCGCCCATAACCCCACCAACAACGCCTTCCTCCGCAGCCTCCGCGGCATCTCCTCCCTCAGCGGCGTCGGCCAAGCCTCCCTCATCAACGATACCCCCTCCAGCCCCTTCCAAGGCCGCAATATCTTCGCCCGCAACCAAACCGACCAAACCCTCGCCATCACCCTCCTCAGCGACGTCTCCCCAGGCACCCTCACCCGCTGCTCCATCCTCGTCCCCTCCACCCTCGGCACCCCCCTCCCCTCCCAAATCACCGTCTCCGGCCCCGGCGCCGGCTCCCCCTCCATCTCCGTCTCCGGCCAAACCATCTCCCTCTCCGGCACCGCCATCACCACCGCCAACCCTGCCATCATCACCCTCTCCGGCCTCTCCACCCCCAGCCCCTCCGGCCCCGATGCCGACGGCCGCTTCCCCTTCCTCATCAGCACCGCCGGCCCCACCGACTCCCCAGCTCCCCTCGCCGCCGCCCCCGCCGCCGTCGTCATCGTCCCCATCGCCTCCCTCCGCGACGTCGACCCCCTCACCGGCATCCCCTTCGACCTCAATAAAATCGTCGCCGTCGAAGGCGTCATCACCGAAGAAAATTTCAACAACGCCCAACTCAGCGCCTTCCTCCAAGACGGCGATTTCGGCCTCAACCTCTTCTCCTTCAACCTCGCCGCCTTCCCCCCGCTCACCCGCGGCCACCGCTGCGTCGTCTCCGGCCCCATCCTCCAATTCGCCGGCCTCACCGAAATCTCCCCCGCCTCCAGCGCCGACCTCATCGACCTAGGCCCCGCTCTCCCCCCAGAACCCCTCCTCCTCACCGCCGACCAACTCGCCGCCCCCGCCGACCCCTCCTTCCTCGAAAATCTCGAAGGCCGCCTCATCCGCATCGATAACCTCAACTTCGTCGGCGGCAACTGGGTCGACCCTCCCACCACCACCACCAGCGACATCACCCTCAGCGATAGCCTCGGCTCCATCATCAACGTCCGCATCGCCCAAAACACCGCCGCCAACTCCCCTCCCCCCAGCTACCCCGCCTCCATCACCGGCATCCTCTCCCAAGCCGCCCTCCCCAACGCCCTCTTCTCCGGCTACTTCCTCATGCCCCGCGACCCCGAAGACACCATCGCCTCCCCCGGCGGCACCTACACCCAATGGGCCGCCGCCTTCCCCTCCATCGGCACCCCCACCGACGACAGCGACGGCGATGGCCAGTCCAATTTCCTCGAATACGCCCTCGGCACCCTCCCCAACGACCCCGCCTCTCTCCAGTCCCCCCAAGTCGTCCTCATCGAAGGCCGCCCCGGCTTCGCCGTCTACAAAGGCTCCGCCGCCTCCGCCGACCCCTCCATGACCTATCTCATCGAGGGCTCCCCCGACCTCGTCTCCTGGACCAGCTCCCTCCCAGACCTCGAAGTCTTCGAAAACGACAACACCAACTACCGCGTCAAATACCTCGGCACCTCCCCCCACTACTACTTCCGCCTCAAAGTCGGCCCCCCCTGACCGCCGTCACCCCACTCCAGGCCCCCCAGCCTCCCCAAGCACCCAGCAGAGGGGAAAACCGGCCTCACCCGCCGGTTTTCCCCTCTTCCCTGTGTCCTTATCCCGGCCCCTCATCACCTCAGCCCCCCCTCCACCCAAGCTTCCCCGCGCGCCAGTCCCCATTTGAACCGCGCCCCGCGCCGCACTATAGCTGCCGTTCTCCTCCTCCACGTGAACTTCCCCAGCCGCCTCCTCACCGCCGCCCTCCTCCTCGCCGGTCCCCAGGTCGCCCCTGCCGCCGAAGCCAACGCCGCCCTCCTCAGCCGCGCCCTCGCCGCCACCCGCGCCCAACAATGGCCCGCCGCCCGCACCGCCTGGGAAGCCCTCCTCCAAAAAGACCCCCAAAGCGCCGCCACCCTCTCCAACCTCGGCAAAGCCCAATTCCAACTCGCTGACCACCCCGCCGCACGCCTCTCCCTCGAAAAAGCCACCGCCCTCAACCCCCAACTCAGCGACTCCTGGCTCACCCTCGGCCTCGTCTACCTCGAGCTCCAGGCCCCCATGATGGCCGTCTCCGCCACCACCCGCGGCGTCGCCGAAAACCCCGCCGACCCCCGCGCCCACAACTCCCTCGCCATCGTCCTCAAACGCATCGGCTGGACCAACGGCGCCGAAGCCGAACTCCAAAAAGCCCTCGACCTCGACCCCTCCTTCGCCGAAGCCCACTTCAACCTCGCCGTCATCTACCTCGAGCGCAAACCCCCCTCCCTCGAAATGGCCCGCCGCCACTACCGCCAAGCCACCTCCCTCGGCGCCGCCCCAGACCCCATCATCGAAAAACAACTCCTCGGCGAATCCACCCTCCAAGATCCCGACGAACCCTCCAGCGCCCCCCCCAGCGAACCGCCCCCCTCCCCACGCCCCTCTCCAAAACCACGCCCAACCCCCTCAGCCCTCAAAAAATCCTCCCTCCCATGAAGCGACGCTCGCTCCTCCGCCACGCCGCCCTCGCGCTCCCGGCCTCCGCCCTCCTCCCCTGGAACCTCGCCCAGGCCGCCAACCTCGGCCCCACCCCCTCCACCACCGCCAAAGCCTGCATCCTCGTCGACGCCGTCGGTGGCCAAATCCTCTTCGAAAAAAACGCCGACGAACGCCGCCCCGTCGCCAGTACCCAAAAACTCGTCAGCGCCATCGTCTGCGTCGAAAGCACCCCCCTCGACCGCACCGCCACCGTCTCCTCCTACGACGCCGCCGCCGAACCCCACAAAATGTATCTCAAAACCGGCGAAGAATACCCCCTCAAATCCCTCCTCCAAGCCATGCTCATCGAAAGCTGCAACGACGCCGCCCGCTGCGTCGCCCGCAACTGCGCCGGCAGCGA
>CALQKQ020000421.1 GCA_943331195.2 Akkermansia muciniphila
CCCGCGCCCCCCGCGTTTCCCGACCCCAGGTTTTTTCCTGAGGGACCCTTCATACTTTGCTTGCAGCGGCCTAGTGAAAAAGCGTATACGGGGTGCATGAAATATTCCCAGTGCTGCTGGCTGGTCGTGTCGGCGTTCGGATGGGCTGGAGGGGCGGCTCTGGCGGGCCCCTCGACCTGGACCCCGGTGAATGGAGTGAGTCCCTCGGCGGGATTCGTGGTCGATGCCACGAACCGCATGGAGTCGCTCTCCTTTTACAATGGGGCCTTTCTCCCCTCTGAGGGGGCGGCGGCGCGCTTGCAATGGACGGGCAACTATGTCGGGTGCACTCCGGGGACCACCAGCCCGGATTTCCGCAAGGACGTGCAGCGGCGGGTCAACTACTACCGCGCCCTGGTGGGCCTGCCCGCCGCCATTACGTTCGATGCGGAGTCGGTGTTCAATTCGGGCAAGCCGGGGAGTCCGCAGGTGAGCGGCAGCGTTTCCAAGCAGTGGTGCGCCCAATCGGCGGCCCACATGAATGCCTTCTCTAGCGTCTTTTTTGAGGGCTTTGTCATTTCGCACGACCCGCTGGCGGCCGACACGGCCTGCTGGACTGCGGCGGCTTGGAACGGCTGTCAGCAGAGCAATTTGACGCTGGGTTTTTTTGGCCCCAAGGCGGTGGACATGTACATGGCGGATGACAATGTGAGCGACGATTTATCGAACAACAGCAACGTGGGGCACCGCCGCTGGATGCTGTACAGTCGGGCGCGGGACATGAGCACGGGGGATGTGCCGCCTGGGGTGTATCAGGATGTGAGCGGCAGCTATCCCGTGTTGCCTTCTAACGCGCTTTATATCGCGAGCAATTTTTTGACGGAGGAGGCGGGTCCCAAGCAGTTTGTTTCCTGGCCTCCGCGCGGCTATGTGCCGGGGGCGCTGCTGCCGCTGCGCTGGTCGCTTTCCTTTCCGAAGGCGGTTTTTTCTGCGGCGGCTTCATCGATCACCATGACGGGGCCGACGGGGGCGGCGATTCCGGTGACGGTGCTTTCCTTTGACAACACCAAGTTAGGGGACAACACCATGGTGTTTCAGCCTGCCACCTTGCCGGTGCCGGGGGCTGCCGATGTGAGCTACACGGTTCGAGTGACCGGCATGAGCGGAGTGGGAGTGCCCACCTCCTATCAATGGACGACCACCTTTTTCGACCCCACCGTGCTCGGGGTGGCTCAGAGCATCACGGGTCCGGCGCAGCCTGCGGCCTCGGGAGGCGATTACCTTTGCAGCGACGTGGCCCTGGCTAGCTCTTATCAAATGAAGGCCGACACCCGCGGAGTGGCGGGCACCTATTTAGAGAATGGGGATGCCCCGGTGCCCTTGGTCACTTCTGACAAGACCGGCACCTATCCCTTGCTGCAGGCGGCGGCCGTCTTCGAGGGGCTCAACTTTTTTCCGCGCAGTGCTCCCAAGTCCTTCCATTTGTGCTTCCCTCCGGATGAATCCGAAGTGGACTACCTCCCCCACAATCAGTCGTTCAGCTTGGATGCGGAATTCATCCCTGCGGCCGACAGCGTCCTGACGTTTCATGAAGTCTTCCGCTGGCTCTTCACGAACAACCGCCTCAGTGCGGAAATCTCGAGCGATGGAGGCAACCAGTGGACGGAGGTGTATGGGAGAAACGGCAGTTATACCTACTCGGTGGGAGGCAATTACTCGAGCACGGGCTGGGATACGACGTGGAAGGAGCGCACCGTGGCTTTGGCGGCGTGGGCGGGTAAGCCGATTCGCTTGCGCTTCATTCTCCGGCAGGGTGCGGTGTCCTTTGACGGCAGCGACACCAACCACGGCTGCTACATTGATGACATTTCGCTTTCTAACGTGCAGCGCCTCACGCCGCTCAACAGCATCGCGCAAACCTCCCCGGCGTTCCGCTTCGACAGCCAATTGGTGGGCGGGCCCTTGGTTTCTGGCACCACCTATCTGCTGCGGGCCCGGCCGCAAGTGGGGGGGCGCTACATGGGCTATTCGAATCCCCTGGCCCTGGTGCCTAAGCCGCCCACGGGCTTCGAGGCCGCCTACCCCAGCCTGGGGGCGCTTCCGCAGGGAGATGCCGATGGCGACAGCTTGGTGAATTTGCTCGAATACGCCTTCGGCCTCAATCCCTTGGTGCCGACCCCTAGCAGCAGTCTGCCCCAGCCGACCTTGAGCGCGGCGGGGCTCAATGTCAAATTCAACGTTCCTAGCGGCATTACTGACATCGACTATTTGGCGGAGCGCACCTCCGATTTTGCGGCCTGGCAAGCGATGACTAACTTGGGAACAGCGACGCAGCCGAGCTTCACCTTGCCCGTGGTGGTGGGGCAGAAGTCCTTCCTGCGGCTGCGGGTCCGCCAGCGCTGAGCGGCGCAGGGCAGTTGGCGGGGCACCGCGCTGGGCTTGACGCTGCCCGCCGCGCGGTGCTTACTGGGCCCGCCATGCCCAGCAAAAAGTCCTCCGCTCCGCCCGCCGCCGCCCCGCACCGCCAATTCTCCAGCATCCTCGTCGATGGGCCGGAGCGCGCCGCGAGCCGCGCCATGCTTCACGCGGTGGGGTTTGCGCGTGGCGACTTCAAGAAAAATCAGATCGGGATCGCCTCCACCTGGAGCCAGGTCACGCCTTGTAATATGCACATCGATCGCCTGGCCCTGGAGTCGGCCAAAGGCGTCGAGGCGGCGGGTGGCAAAAGCCTCATTTTCAATACCATCACCATCTCCGACGGCATTAGCATGGGCACGGAGGGCATGAAGTATAGCTTAGTGTCCCGCGAGGTGATTGCGGATTCCATTGAAACCGTGGTCGGCTGCGAAGGCCTTGACGGCTTCGTGGCCATTGGCGGTTGCGACAAAAACATGCCCGCCTGCGTCATGGCCATGGCCCGCCTCAACCGGCCCTCGGTGTTCGTTTATGGCGGCACCATCCTGCCCGGCTGCCACAAGGGGAAGGACGTGGATGTCGTGAGCGTCTTTGAAGCGGTGGGACAGCACGCGGGCGGGCAGATCGACGACGATGAACTCGCTGCCATTGAACAGTGCGCCATTCCCGGCCCCGGCAGCTGCGGCGGCATGTACACGGCCAACACCATGGCCAGCGCCATTGAAGCCTTGGGCCTCTCGCTTCCTAACAGCTCTGCACAGAGCGCCATCGGCGATGAAAAGATGCAGGATTGCTTCGATGCCGGGGCCGCCGTGCTCCACCTCATCAAGCGCGGGATTCGCCCTAGCGACATTCTCAGTCGGGAGTCCTTTCTCAATTCCATCACCCTGATCACGGCGCTGGGCGGCAGCACCAACGCGGTGCTCCACCTCCTCGCGATGGCCCAGGCCGCTAACGTGAAGCTGAGCATCGACGACTTCACCAAGATTGGGGCGCGCACTCCCGTCCTGGCCGACCTCAAGCCTAGCGGCAAATATGTCATGTGGGAATTGGTCAAAATCGGCGGCACCTTACCGCTGATGAAGCTGCTCCTCAACGCCGGCCTGCTCCACGGCGACGTCCTCACGGTCACGGGCAAAACCCTCGCGCAAAACCTCGCCAAGGTGAAGCCGGAATACCCCGCCGGACAGCAGGTCATCCGC
>CALQKQ020000422.1 GCA_943331195.2 Akkermansia muciniphila
AAAACCGCCTCCAGCGCCTCCCGCAAGTCCCGCACCCGCGGCTCCACCCGCACTTTGCCAAACTTCACCGCGCGATCGTCGATCCGCCCCCGATACCACACCTCCCCGCCCGGACTCAGCACACAAGCCTCCGGCGTCACCCGCGCCCCCGTCCGCAAGGCCAGCTGCAATCCGGGATCTAACAAGCCTACCAGCGGAAGCCGGTAATCCCGCACATGCCGCGCGATTTCCTCCGCTGATTCCTGGGCATACACCCCATAGCAAGTCACTCCCCGGCCCTCATACTCCCGCACGATGCGGCCGATCTCCGGCGCATAGGCATTGCCAATAGGGCACTCCGTCGTCAAAAAAAACAACAGCGTCGCCCGCTGCCCCCGCTTCGCCAGCGGCTCCACCAGCCGCCCCGCCGCATCCCGCAACCGCAGCCCCCCCACGCCCTCCGCCACCCCCGCCCCCAGCGGCCCCGCCCCCAACAGCAACAGCAGCACCGCCCTGCGGCCAAACACCGCCATCCCCTGCCAAGCTCCGCCGCGCCAAAAGTTCATCCGCCCACCCTGCCGCAGCGCCGCCATTTTGCACGCAAAATACCACCGCCATCCATCTAAATCCAACCCACCCGCCCCATGACTCCCTCCGCTCTCCCATTGCCCCCACCACGCTTTTCCTCCACGCTCCCGCCATGTCCGACCGCTTCCTCCCCTTCGCCCAAAAAATGTGCGCCGACGGCCTCAGCCCCGCCGCCGTGCGCGCCTTCGAAAATAATTTCCGCGCCCTCGAGCGCCACGAAACCGGCCTCATCCCCGAGACCCAACTCTCCCCCATCTCCTCCCTCCCCAGCGCCGCCGCCCTCCCCGCCCCCGCCACCGCGGCCCTCATCCCCCTGCTCCACCGCACCGTCGTCATCAAACTCAACGGCGGCCTCGGCACCGGCATGGGCCTCGAAAAAGCCAAAAGCCTCCTCCCCGTGCGCGACGGCCTCAGCTTCCTCGACCTCATCGCCCGCCAAATCCTCCACCTGCGCCACTCCTCCGGCGGCGGCACCCTCCCCCGCTTCCTCCTCATGAATAGCTTCTCCACCTCCGAGGACAGCCGCGCCGCCCTCGCTAATTACCCCACCCTCGGCCCCCCCGCCGACCTCGAATTCCTCCAAAATCGCGTCCCCAAAATCCTCGCCGACTCCCTCGCCCCCCTCACCTGGCCCGCCCAGCCCGACCTCGAATGGTGCCCCCCAGGCCACGGCGACCTCTACCCCAGCCTCGCCGGCAGCGGCTGGCTCGACCAACTCCTCGCCCAAGGCATCACCTACGCCTTCGTCTCCAATGCCGATAACCTCGGCGCCACCCTCGACCCCGCCCTGCTCGCCTGGTTCGCCCAAAGCGACGCCCCCTTCCTCATGGAAGTCACCCGCCGCACCCCCGCCGACAAAAAAGGCGGCCACCTCGCCCTCCGCCCCGCCGACGGCCGCCTCATCCTCCGCGAAAGCGCCCAGTGCCCCGACGCCGACGCCGCCTCCTTCCAAGACATCGAGCGCCACCGCTTCTTCAATACCAATAACCTCTGGATCCGACTCGACCACCTCCGCGATACCCTCGCCCTCCACGGCGGCCTGCTCCCCCTCCCCATGATCCGCAACGCCAAAACCGCCGACCCCCGCGACCCCGCCAGCCCCCCCGTCTATCAACTCGAAACCGCCATGGGCGCCGCCATCGAATCCTTCCCCGGTGCCCGCGCCATCGAGGTCAACCGCACCCGCTTCGCCCCCGTCAAAACCACCAGCGACCTCCTCATCATCCGCTCCGACGCCTGCGAACTCACCCCCGACTTCCGCCTCCAACTCGCCCCCCAGCGCGGCGGCCTCCCCCCCGAAGTCGACCTCGACAGCGCCCACTACAAGCTCGTCGACGGCCTCGACCACCTCCTCGCCCACGCCATTCCCAGCCTGCTCCACTGCCAAAAACTCCGCCTCCAAGGCCCCGCCCAATTCCAACCCGGCGTCATCCTCCGCGGCAACGTCCACTTCATCAACCCCTCCCCCACCCCCGCCCTCATCCCCCCCGGCACCTACGCCGACGCCACCTATCCGTTATCCTAAACCCCCAAGCTACCAAACAAAGAGGGGCCATTCCTGCCCCCCATTCCCAAAACCTCAAAAAACCCGACATCTTCCGCGCCTAAGCCCGCCTAGCACTGCGGCCATTTTGGCTGAATCTGCTAGCCAGCGCCCTTGGGCCCATCAAGCTTAACCTCCCAAGACGTGACCACAACAAGTCCACGCATGTTATTGCGAATCTAATGGGATCGCATATAGTTGAGCATCAACTACTTGCGCCGAAAAATGCGCCACAACATCACCCCTGACGACCTCCCGCAAAACAGGCTCCACGACGATTCCGAGGCGCACTGAATGTACACTCAGCTCAATCCCATCGCGACGCGCATCCTCAGCGAAGGCGGGCAGGCCGTTTTCCGCCGCACCGTCCTCCAGTGCCTACCCGCTCCGCAACTCGCCCAGCCATTCAGCGAACCCTTCGGCCGCCCAAGGTAGCCAGACCGTCCCGGTCTGATTCAAAAAACCCAAGGTAGCCAGACCGTCCCGGTCTGATTCAAAAAACCCAAGGTAGCCAGACCGTCCCGGTCTGATTCGTTATCGGACCCAGAGCGGGACGCTCTGGCTACACCCCTGCATCGGGTCACTGGAGAACCGCTTCGGCAATCCGCGCCGATCGTGCTCCGCCGCCACATCATGGACAGTCTGGATGCATGGCGAGGGCGCGGCCATATTGGGCGAACCGCAGAACTGAGCGGCGCGGGCGGCCCAGCGCGTCGAGAACACGGGTAATGTGGAAATGAGAGTGAATCGTTGAAAAAAAGTGGGAAGCCCCAGCGGTCGTCCAGCCGCGCCTTGTTCGGCCTTCGTTCATTTCCCTTTTGAGTAGAGAAATCCACCTCCGGTGATGGAGGTAATCATGTTGCCTTTAATTACGATGTCTGGGTGGTAGAAACCAATGCGTCCAACTTCCTTTCCATCCTGCAAATCCTTGGCGGTTTTTAGGCAGTCCTTCCACAAGTGCGCCAAACCTCCACCCGGCGCAAAATTTCTGTCTTGCTTGATTGTGAAGGTAGCCTCGTTGGAAATGACCTGAACTCTGGTAACGGGCATTCCGTTCCACGTGTCCCCCTGATAATCGGGATCATGGTCACCTTTGATCAAGGTAATCTGGGTCTTTGCTTCTCCAACAACAATGGTAATGACGGTCTCCTCAATGGTGACCTTTTTGACTTTCAAAAGCATAACATCAGCATCAGACGCTGCGCGAGCTGATGCTGAGATTAGGAGGATCCATGGGAGCGTGTAGGTGAGAAGTGTTTTCATAGGGGTTCAGTGTGAAGCAACACTAGACATGCATCGGTAATGAGTTAGTAAATTTTTGTCTGCAAGCGATTAGCCTTTAGCCGAACGTCGAAGTGATGGCACACCCACTGGCGAGAGCCAACGTTGATCGCGGGGTTGAGGTTGAAATCAGGTGTGAGCATCGAAAACAGAGGGGCTAGTGGGTGTTGCCAGGCACGTCTTGTTCCTCTTCT
>CALQKQ020000423.1 GCA_943331195.2 Akkermansia muciniphila
CCCGTCACCAGCCCCAGTGCCCAGCCCATGCCGCTGGTCTACCTCCCCGCCATCCTCCGCTCCGCCGAACTCACCTTCTCCGACGCCCCCAAAGACGTCTTCGTCATCCGCCGCCTCTCCCTCCTCAATAAACTCAGCGAAACCATGGTCACCCTCGACGCCGCCACCGCCCTGCGCAGCCGCCTCGACGCCTCCGCTCTCCACCGCGACCCCCTCCCCGGCCCCGTCAGCTACGCCCCCCTCCCCCCCTTCGCCCTCAAACCCTCCACCTACTCCGCCGCCCGCGACCAAACCGTCGACTGGCTCTACTCCAACGAAACCATCGACCTCTGGACCTGCGACTCCTTCGCCCTCTTCAGCAAACCAGGCGAATCCGAAAGCGACTTCCGCCTCCGCCTCAGCGACCGCGCCGCAGAAACCCGCGACCGCGACATCGACGCCCTCCGCCTCAAATACCAAACCAAAACCCAGTCCCTCGAATCCGCCGCCCAAAAAGCCCGCTCCACCGTAGACCGCGAAGCCGCCCAGGCCCGCACCGCCAAAATCACCTCCGCCCTCAGCATCGGCCAAACCATCCTCGGCGCCCTCTTCGGCCGCAAATCCCTCAGCCGCACCACCATCAGCCAAACCACCAGCGCCGCCCGCAGCGCCTCCCGCGCCTTCGAACAAAGCGGCGACGTCAACCGCGCCCACCAGCGCCTCTCCGAAATCGAATCCCAACTCGCCGACCTCCAAAGCGAACTCGATTCCCGCATCCGCGAAATCCACCTCGCCGCCGACCCCAACCGCCTCACCCTCTCCACCATCCCCATCCGCGCCCTCAAAAAAAATATCGCCATCAGCGCCTTCGGCCTCGCCTGGCTCCCCTGCTACCAAACCGGCAACGGAGCCCTCGAACCCGCCTGGGACGACGCCTAATTCCCCCCCCTACCCCATTTTTCCATTTTTGGAGGATGACGCCGCCCCGGGATCGTGCAGGATCCCTCCCATGGCCCACAAAGATTCCCCCGCCCCACCCTCCGGAGGTCGCCTCGCCGGACTCGACGTCCTCCGCGGCTTCGACATGTTCTGGATCCTCGGCATGGAAGCCGTCGGTGCCGCCCTCGCCAAAGCCAGTCCCTCCCCCTGGGCCCAAACCATCGCCCACCAACTCGACCACGCCCCCTGGATCGGCTTCCACTTCCTCGACCTCGTCTTCCCCCTCTTCATCTTCATCTCCGGCGTCTCCCTCGTCTTCTCCCTCGACAAATCCCTCGCCGCCTCCAGCCGCTCCGCCACCCTCGGCAAACTCCTCAAACGCGCCCTCCTCCTCTACCTCCTCGGCCTCCTCTGCTACGGCGGCATCGCCAAAGGCCTCGACGGCGTCCGCTGGCTCGGCGTACTCCAACGCCTCGCCCTCTGCGGCCTCGCCAGCGGCCTCGCCTACCTCTACCTCCCCCAACGCGGCCGCATCGCCGCCCTCATCGCCATCCTCCTCGGCTACTGGGCCCTCCTCCGCTTCGCCCCCGTCCCCGGCTTCGGCCCCGGCGACCTCGCCGAAGGTCACAACTTCGCCAACTGGATCGACGCCACCTACCTCGGCGGCTTCAAATGGGACGGAAACCACGACCCCGAAGGCCTCCTCAGCACCCTCCCCGCCTGCGCCACCGCCCTCCTCGGCGTCCTCGCCGGCGAGTGGCTCAAACGCTCCCCCAACGGCCTCTGGCGCAAAATCCTCGGCCTCGCCGCCGCCGGTGCCGCCCTCGCCGCCCTCGGCTGGGCCTGGCACCCCTTCTTCCCCATCATCAAAAAACTCTGGACCTCCTCCTACGTCCTCGTCGCCGGCGGCTACAGCCTCCTCCTCCTCGCCCTCTTCCTCGCCCTCGTCGACGCCGCCAAACTCCACCGCCCCCTCGCCCCCTTCCTCTGGATCGGCATGAACCCCATCACCCTCTACCTCTCCCATAAGCTCGTCCCCTATGAGGAACTCAGCCTCAGCCTCTTGGGCGGCCCCGTCGCCGCCGCCTGCGGCCCTTGGGGCCCCCTCCTCCTCGCCTCCGGCCCCGTCCTCCTCGCCCTCGCCCTCGCCCGCTTCCTCTACTCGAGAAAACTGTTCCTGAGGGTATAAAAAGCCTAGCCCACAATCGGGCCGCCCCCGCCCTCGCGGGACTTTACACCTCCCCCTCCCCAGGCGATAAAACCTCCCCCGCTGCCCCCCCCCATGAAACCGCTCGCCCCCTCCTCGGCCCTCCTCCTCCTCCTCGCCTCCAGCCACGCCGCCGACTCCCCCCTCGCCCCCCCACTCCGCAAATTCGACCGCAACCAAGACGGCAAACTCACCGGCGAAGAAGTCGTCCTCGCCCGCCAAGCCTTCAACCGCGGCGGCCGCGACCCCGACCTCTCCCCCGAAATCTGGAGCGAAATCCTCAGCCAGCGCCGCAAAGATTGGGAAAAAGCCCAGCGCCAAGCCCTCGACGCCGACCGCGACGGCAAGCTCAGCGACCAAGAAAAACAACGCCGCGACGCCATCTGGGCCGACATCGCCCAAGCCAGCGCCGCCCTCCGCGACGAACTCACCCGCAAGTTCGACCGCAACGACGACGGCCAACTCAGCGACCAAGAACGCCAACCCGCCCAAGCCGAATCCGATTCCCGCCGCCGCGACCTCGAACAAAAAGCCCTCGCCGCCCACCCCTGGCCCCCTGCTCCAGCACCAGTACCAGTACCAGTACCAGTACCAGCCGCCCCAGCACCAGTACCAGCCGCCCCAGCACCAGTGCCAGCCGCCCCAGCGCCAGCCCCAGCCCCAGCTCCTGCCGCCCCTGACGCCGCTCGCCCCTGATCGCCCCAGCCCCCCGCAGGGCATTTGCTTTTTAAACCAATCCCCTCCACGGTGCGATTGCTTACTATATTTTAAAGGAAAGAACGTAGAATTATGGGAAAAACCCTGATCATTGCCGAAAAACCCAGCGTCGCCACCGAGCTAGCCCGCGTCCTCGCCAAGCTCCCCGGCATGACCAAATTTAATAAAGAGAAGGACTGGTTCGAAAACGATACCCACCTCATCTCCTCCGCCGTCGGCCACCTCCTCGAACTCGCCCTCCCCGAATCCCAAGACGGCAAAAAACCCAAGTGGAACTTCGATAGCCTCCCCATCCTCCCCGCCGCCTTCGCCCTCCACCCCATCGAAAAAAGCGCCGACCGCCTCACCGCCCTCAAAAAACTCCTCAAACGCTCCGACGTCTCCGACATCATCAACGCCTGCGATGCCGGCCGCGAAGGCGAACTCATCTTCCACTACATCATCCAGTCCGCCGGCTGCCAAAAACCCGTCAAACGCCTCTGGATGCAGAGCATGACCCAAGGTGCCATCACCCAAGCCTTCGCCAACCTCCGCGACGGCCACGACATGCAGCCCCTCACCGACGCCGCCGTCTGCCGCAGCGAAAGCGACTGGCTCGTCGGCATCAATAGCACTCGCGCCCTCACCGCCTTCAACTCCCGCAACGGCGGCTTCCTCAAAACCCCCGTCGGCCGCGTCCAAACCCCCACCCTCGCCATCCTCGCCAAACGCGCCCAAGA
>CALQKQ020000424.1 GCA_943331195.2 Akkermansia muciniphila
GGTAGCCAGAGCGTCTCGCTCTGGGGGCTGGCAATGAAACAGACCGGGACGGTCTGGTTACCGTGGGCGTGGCCCTGGGTAGCCAGAGCGTCTCGCTCTGGGGGCGGCAATGAAACAGACCGGGACGGTCTGGTTACCGTGGACGTGGCCCTGGGTAGCCAGAGCGTCTCGCTCTGGGGGCTGGCAATGAAACAGACCGGGACGGTCTGGTTACCGTGGGCGTGGCCCTGGGTAGCCAGAGCGTCTCGCTCTGGGGGCGTCAATGAAACAGACCGGGACGGTCTGGTTACCGTGGGCGTGCGCTGCTAGTGGTTTTCTGGTTTTAGCGCAGGCTAACTTTGCTCCGGAAGAAGAGCGGGCTGGTGCGGCGGAGCGCTTCGGGGGCTTGGAAAGTTAGGGTAGTGGCGGTGGTGCTGATGAGTTCGGCGGGGATCCACTCGGCGAGGGAGGTGGAGACTTCGCCGGTGATGAGGGTGGCATCGGCGCTGGGGACGATGGGCACAACGAAGGTGAAACCCTCTGGGGAGGGGGCGGCGGTGATGAGGGGGTGGGGTCCGAGGGCGTAGGCGATGAGATTGGGGATGCCGTCGCCATCGCTGTCGGCGAGGGGATCGCCGCTGAAGGCGAGGGAGTCGGTAGATCCGGGACTGCCGCCGAGGAGGGTGCTGGGGCGCCAGTTGGCGGGGAGGTTGTGGTCTGGGTTAGCCGAGGGAGCGCGGAGGACGAGGCTAGCGCCGAAGCCGTCGGGGTCGCGGGGCCAGGGGGCTTTGTCGGAGTAGGTGAAGTTTTTGATGGGGGCGCCGTCGGCCCCACTAACAAGAACATTTTCGCCGCCGTTGCTGAGGGCGGAGGCGTTGAGGAAGGTGCCGGGGGCGAGGAGGGTGGCGGCGCTGGGGTAGCGGGCGAGGAAGGCGGCGCGATCCCGGGCGACGACGATGCGGGCGCCGGGGGCCAGCATGAGGCCGGAAGCGAAATCGTATTGCAGGCCCGAGGTAAAGCTGACGCCTCTGAGGTCGACCTGGTCAGGGCTGATGTTTTGTAGTTCGATCCATTCGAATTGGTCGGAGTCGGTGAAGCCGGCGGTTTGTTCGGCGGGGGTGGGGTCGGCCGGGTGATACATGATTTTGGAGACGACGAGATTCTGGGCCGAGCCTGGCTGAATGGTGGTGGTGTTAATGATATTGATCGAGGTGGTGCCGATGACGGTGCCGGAGAAGTTGACGGCTTCGAGGGTGACGGCGTGGGTGCCGGGTGCGGCGGGCACGGTGGCTTGCCAGGTGGTGTTTGCCGTCCAGGTGACGTTGAGGGGTTCGGCGCTGCCGGCGATTCTGAGTTCGCGGACGTTGACCCAGCCGGTGCCGGAAAGGGTGGCGCTGCTCGCGGCGACGGTGAGGGGGTTTGGGGTGGTGATGGCGAATTTGGCGGAGGGGATGGCGGCGGAGATTTGGGAAAGCACGCTGGAGGCGCGCGAGGAGATGTAGCTGAGGTGGCTGGCCCAGGGCTGCGAGGGGTCGAGGGCGGCGAACTGGGTGGTCCAGGTGGACATGTAGGCCCCGTTAAAGGTGGTGGTGACGACGTCGTGGAGGTGGCCCAGATATTGGCGGCGGCGGGAAGGCTTGGCGGTGAGGGCGGCGCATTGCGGGTTGTTGAAAAGCGATAGGGTAGCGTTGTAGGCGTTATCCATATCGTGGGGCAAGAAGACCATGCGTCCATCGGGACGGGCATAGAGCCAGGCGTTGTGTTGGGAGCCGTCGCCGGCGGCGTTGTCCTGGGCCCCGGATAAAACGGCGTAGCCGAGGCCGCGGAACCAGGTGTCGACGTCGATGGTGTTAGCGACGTCGGCTTCAAAGGCGGCCCCGGTTTTGCTGAAGGTTTTGGCGTAGTTGATCAGCGGGGTGAAGTTGTCGGCCTCGCGGTGGCTCTTGTTGAGAAAGTGCCAGCGATAGCGCTCGGGGTCGTCGCCGTGATTGGAGACGGGGAGGCCGATGACGCCGTCGGGGGAGGGGTAGATCAACTTGTTGCCGTTGGCGTCGGCGCTGGTGGGGTAGTAGACGAGTTCGTATTCGTAGAGATTGCCGTCGGAACCGTTTTCGAATTGTTCGTCGAGGAAGGTGTCTTCGTAGCGGGCGAGCTGGAGGATGGCACCGCCAGTGAGGGCGCTGTTGGGGGCGAGCAGTTTGATGAAATCATTGTAGCGGCTGATGGGGCCGCCGGAATTGGAGATCATGACATCAAAGAGCAGCTCGCGCTGCCCGGGGGCCTGACCTTCGGAGCGGTCGAGGTTAGCGGATTCGTGGACGCCGCGGAAGAGGGCGTCGGGGGCGAAGGTGAGGTTGTAGCCGACCCGGGTGAGTTGATTGCGCCCGCGCTCACTGCTTTTGAGATGGACGCCGGCGCCGTAGTAGATGTCGCCTTCGCGGTCGATGATGGTGCAGCCGATGAGGTCGTTGCTCATGGTATTGTAGTTGAGGTGCATCCAATCGCGGTCGGCATTGGTGGTGATGATGCGGAAGTTATGCCAGCCGTTGGTGGCGGCGGCATTGTCCTTTACCTTATAGAGGGCGCGGGAAAGGGGGCCGGCGGCGGGGTAGAATTCGCTGGCCCCGAGGTTGTCGGTGCCGCGGATATAGAATTGCACCACGGCACCGGTGGCCTGACCTGGGATGCTGCCGAGGTAGCGGCCGCTGCTGCTGCTGGACATAGAAGTCGAGGCAAAGGCGGCTCCATTTACGGAATAGAAGAGCGCCATGGCGGAGATTTTGTCGGGATCAGCGGCGGTGCAGGAAATCGTGGTCACTTCGTTAGCAAGGGGGACCGCCGGGGCATGCTTCAACTCCGCGAAGGTGGGGCCGGCGTTGGAAACGGTGCGGGAATTGGCGGCGCTGGGCGTGCCGGGATGGGCGAGGCGGTCGATGTCCGTGACATGGGCCAAGCGGTTGAAATAGAGGCGGCTGTGGAGTTTGTTGGAGCCGGCGACCCAGCGGGCGCGATAGCGGATTTCATATTCGCGGCCGTTGACCACGTTGGCGCTCAACTTGGTTTCGATTTGATTGTGCATGTGCTCGGTGGGACCGGTGGCGACGATGCGCAGAATGTTATTGGAGGGGTTGCCGGGCTCGGGGATGACTTGGCTGCTGCGGTGATTGCCGACGCGGTGCCAGACGGCGGCGTTGTTGAAGCCGGGATCGGGAATGCGCTGGGTGGCGGCAGTTTTGGGCAATTCGATGAGGTTGAGGTCATCGATCCAGAGTTCGCCGGCGTTGAGCATGCCGAGGTTGATTTCGTTCCAGGTGCCGTCGGGGCCTCCGTTGCTCGCGGCGGCGATGCCGCGGTAGCTGTAGGTTTTCCAGGCGGTGCGGCTGCTCTCGTCACTAGCGGACCAGGAACTTCCGATGTTGTTGTCGGCGTCGAGGTCGCGGAGTTCGATGCTGGCACCGCCGCCGCCGCCAAACCTTGGCCACTGGCCGCCGCTGTAGTAGCGCACTTCATCGGCGGTGTTGCGGAGGGGGTCGCGGAGGACGATGGATTCGCCGGAGCGGGAGAGGGA
>CALQKQ020000425.1 GCA_943331195.2 Akkermansia muciniphila
GCCCTCGAAGCCCATGCCGCCCCTCCCCTCTTCGGCCTCACCGGCGGCTTCTACCCCGCCCCCCTCTCCCTCCCCCTCACCTCCCCCACCCCAGGCGGCTCCATCCGCTACACCACCGACGGCAGCGACCCCTCCCTCACCAACGGCTTCACCTACACCGCCCCCCTCGCCCTCGGCTTCCTCACCGATCGCAGCGGCCACGTCATCAAAGCCCGCAGCTTCGCCCCCAACCTCCTCCCCTCCCCCATCAAAACCCACACCTTCCTCATCAACCAACACCCCAACCTCCGCACCGCCCCCGCCGTCCTCCTCTCCGGCGACCCCAGCACCGTCTTCTACAAACCCCTCGGCATCTTCGCCATCCAAGGCGGCTCCTATACCGACGGCCTCTGGACCGCCTCCTCCCCCGCCGACTACAACCTCCCCATCGGCGACGGCCGCCTCACCGACCCCGCCTCCGACAGCCGCCCCTACGAGCGCCCCTGCTTCCTCGAATACACCTTCCCCGATAACCGCCCCGGCCTCCGCGAAGCCCTCGGCGTCCGCGTCTCCTCCAGCCCCTACTCCCGCGCCCGCCTCGTCCTCAGCGACCCCCCCTCCAAAACCTTCCTAGCCCCAGACCCCACCCTCAAACCCTCCCTCAACCTCTTCTTCCGCAGCGACTACGGCGCCAGCGCCATCACCTTCCCCCTCATCCCCGAATCCCCCGTCCACCACTTCGAAGAATTCCGCCTCCGCGCCGGCAAAAACGACATCTCTAACCCCTTCATCCGCGACGAATTCACCCGCCGCCTCTGGACCGACCTCGGCCACCAAGGCACCGTCGGCACCTTCACCTCCCTCTACCTCAACGGCTCCTGCAAAGGCTACTACAACCTCGTCGAACGCCTCCGCGAGCCCTTCATGCAGTCCCACCACCACAGCCAAGCCCACTGGGACGTCAACTACATCGGCCTCTTCGAAGACGGCGACAGCACCCACTGGAACACCGTCCTCCAACCCCGCCTCAACGCCAACCTCACCCTCCAATCCAACGACAACGCCCTCCGCCAAGTCCTCGACCTCGTCAACGTCGCCGACTACATCCTCCTCAACACCTACGCCGCCATGTGGGACTGGCCCCAAAATAACTGGGCCATGGCCCGCGAACGCAGCCCCTCCGGCCTCTGGCGCTGCTACGTCTGGGACGCCGAAGGCGGCTTCAACATCGGCGGCAAAAGCCCCTCCTACAACACCCTCAACCTCGACCTCATCGCCACCTCCAACACCAGCCCCATCCCCACCCTCTTCCGCCGCCTCCTCACCAGCCCAGAATTCCGCCTCCTCTTCGCCGACCGCATCCACAAACACCTCTTCAACAACGGCGCCCTCACCGACGCCCGCCTCAACTCCCGCCGCGCCGCCACCCAAGCCGAAGTCGCCCCCCTCATGGCCCTCTCCGGCATCGTCCCAGACACCTCCTGGCTCACCGCTTGGACCCACCCCAGCACCGGCCGCCGCGCCTCCCTCTTCCCCTCCGCCTCCAGCCCCGGTCAATTCCGCGACCCCAACCAAGACGCCAACCTCAGCGACTCCCTCTGGCCCCTCACCCTCCCTCCCACCCTCAGCCAACCCGGCGGCGCCATCTCCCCAGGCTTCTCCCTCGCCATCTCCCACTCCGCCCCGGCCAACTCTCCCATCTACTACACCACCGACGGCTCCGACCCCAGAATTTGGGGCGGCGCCCCCTCCCCCTCCGCCCTCCTCTACACCGCCCCCATCCCCCTCCCCGCCGCCACCACCACTCTCAAAGCCCGCGTCCGCAACGCCTCCACCAACGAATGGAGCCCCCTCACCGAAGCCCGCTTCTCCCCTCCCCCCGTCCCCCCCTCCCCAGACAATCTCGTCATCGCCGAAATCATGTACAACCCCCCGGCCCTCACCCCCGCAGAGTCCGCCGCCGGCTTCACCGACAAGGAAGACTTCGAATTCCTCGTCCTCCAAAACATCGGCCCCTCCCCCATCGACCTCTCCCCCCTCCGCTTCCAACTCGGCATCTCCTTCGCCTTCGCCTCCTCCCTGCACCCCATCCTCGACCCCGCCCAGCGCACCATCCTCGCCAAAAACGCCGCCGCCCTCCGCTTCCGCTACGGCGCCGCCATCGAACCCCTCCTCGGCGGCGAATACTTCGGCTCCCTCAACAACGCCGGCGAAGACCTCCGCCTCGAATTCTCCGCCTCCTCCCTCCCCCTCCGCGCCTTCCCCTACGGCGACTCCTCCCCCTGGCCCCCCGCCGCCGACGGCCTCGGCGCCTCCCTCCTCCTCCTCAACCCCACCCTCAACCCAGACCCCTCCCTCCCCTCCTCCTGGACCGCCTCCGCCGCCCTCGCCGGCCAACCCACCGGCGCCCCCCTCGACCCCGGCTTCCCCCAGTGGTCCGCTTGGCTCTTCCCCTCCCTCACCAACCCAGCCCTCAGCGGCCCCCAAGCCGACCCCGACGCCGACGGCCTCCCCAACCTCCTCGAATACCTCCTCGGCAGTCACCCCCTCCAGCCCTCTCCCCCCCTTTCCTGGCAACTCGAACCCCTCCCCGACGGCCGCCGCCGCCTCACCCTCACCCTCCCGCGCCTCCCCTCCCTCTCCGGCTTCACCCTCCGCATCCAGTCCTCCCCAGACCTCTCCTCCTGGTCCTCCGACTTCTCCCTCACCCACTCCGCCCCCTCCCCAGACGGCCGCATCCTCCAATCCTGGGAAAAAAACATCGCCCCCAACGCCCCCTCCCTCTACCTTCGCCTCAAAGCCGAACCCCTTTAGCATATTTTAATTAATCTTGCGTAAAAGGGTTGCTTTTCCAAGGCGGTTCCTCAGACTCCCCTCGCCCCGCGGCTTTTCATCATGTCCGACCCGGATCAGCTCCTCATCACCTGCCCCTCCTGCGGAGGCCGCCTCCGCACCTCCCGGGCCTCCATCGGCACCCAAGTCGGCTGCCCCTCCTGCCAAACCGCCATCCTCGTCCGCGACCCCGCCGCCTGGGCCCCCGCCCCCATGCTCGTCGACCCCCGCCGCAAACTCGGCCTCGCCCCCCGCGGACAAGACGCCCCCGTCGCCGACGCCTCCTTCAAAGAACGCCTCCGCCGCACCACCGAAGCCGGCCTCGAAGTCGACCCCAACAACCCCGTCATGAAGCGCCGGGACCTCCGCAAGTCCAGGCAAGGCAACAACCAACCCGACTGGGAAAGCCAAAGCCGCCGCCAAAGCAGCCGCCTCGGCATGCGCCCCCGCCAACGCCGCCTCCTCATCCGCCTCGGCTCCCTCGGCCTCCTCCTCATCCTCGCCCTCAGCCTCCTCCTCTGGCAGCGCTCCCAACGCCGCTCCCGCTCCGCCTCCGCCCGCGCCGCCACCGCCGCCGCCGCCGAGCCCAAAACCCTCGAACTCCAGCCCACCAGCTCCTTCCGCACCGAAGTCTGGCAAACCGTCCAACAATTCTCCGCCGCCCCCTCCCCCGAAGCCCTCCTCCCCTTCATCCGCGACCCCGA
>CALQKQ020000426.1 GCA_943331195.2 Akkermansia muciniphila
CCACCCTCGCCTTTCCCCCCCAAGCAGGACTGCCCCCGGCCCCTCCTGCGAAACCTTGACATCGCCGCGCCAAGCCCTCAACCCTTCCCTTCATGCGACTCTCCTCTTCGCTCCTCCTCTTCGCCTGCCTCGCGCTGCTCCCCCTCCCCAGCCGCGCCGCCCCGCGCCCCAATATCTTGTTCATCATGTCGGACGACCACGCGTCCCATGCCCTGTCCTGCTATGGCTCCAAGGTGAACCAAACCCCCGGCCTCGACCGCCTCGCCACCTCCGGGATGCGCTTCGCTAACGCCTTCGTCACCAACTCCATCTGCACCCCCAGCCGCGCCACCCTCCTCACCGGAAAATACTCCCACCTTAACGGCACCCCCGTCTTCAACCGCTTCGACGGCTCCCAACCCCACGCCGCCCGCCTCCTCCAAGCCGCCGGCTACCACACCGCCATGATCGGCAAATGGCACCTCGGAACCGACCCCACCGGCTTCGACCAATGGATCGTCCTCCCCGGCCAAGGCGTCTACCGCGACCCCTCCTTCCTCACCCCCGCCGGGCGCCTCACCTTGCCCGGCTACGCCACCGATGTCATCACCGACCTCGGCATCCAAACCCTCGAAGCCCGCCCCAAGGACCGCCCCTTCTTCCTCATGCTTCACCACAAGGCACCCCACCGCAATTGGGAGCCCGACCCCAAAAACCGCGCCCTCTTTAAAGACCGCGTCATCCCCCTCCCCTCCTCCTTCTCCGACGACTACCACAGCCGCCCCGGCGCCCTCCCCCAAAACCGCCAAACCGTCGCCCGCCACCTCACCCGCTTCGACCTCAAAATGGTCCCCCCCGAGGGCTTGCCAGAAAAAGAGCGCCGCGCCTGGTCCAACCAAGTGCCCGACCAAGTCGAACTGCCCCAGGCCGACGGCTCCGTCCTCACCCTCACCGGCGAGCCCCTCGCCCACTGGAAATACCAGCGCTACATGCAAGACTACCTCGCCTGCGTCCAAGGCGTCGATGACAACGTCGGCCGCCTCCTCGACTACCTCGACCGCTCCGGCCTCTCCGAAAATACCATCGTCTTTTACACCAGCGACAACGGCTTTTTCCTCGGCGACAACGGCCTCTACGATAAGCGCTTCATGTATGAACCCAGCCTGCGCATCCCCCTCCTCGTCCGCGCCCCAGGCCTAGCCACCGCCGGCAGCCTCAGCGAACGCATGGTCCTCAATACCGACTTCGCCCCCACCTTCCTCGACCTCGCCGGCCTCCCCGTCCCCGCCGACATGCAGGGCCATTCCCTCAAACCCCTCCTCGCCGGATCCCCCCCCGCCACCTGGCGCCAGTCCATGTATTATCGCTACTACCACGATCCCGGCGACCACAACACCGCCGCCCACCTCGGCGTCCGCACCGAAACCGAAAAACTCATCCACTTCTGGAAACTCAATACCTGGGAATACTACGACCTCACCAGCGACCCCCAAGAACAGCGCAATCGCATCGCCGACCCCGCAGCCGCTCCCCGCATCGCCGCCCTTAAAACCGAACTCCAGCGCCTCCAAAACGAACTCCACGACGACGGCCAATTCAGCACCCAACTCCCCACCGGCAGCGTCGACAGCGCCCGCCCCAACACCACCGACATCGGCGCCAAAACCATCACCGAAGCCGTCCTCGCCGCTCAGGTGAAACCCTAAAGCGACCCCTTTCCCGCTCGCTCCCGCCTTGACCCCGCCCCGGCCCCCCGGGAAGGGTCCCCCATGCCCTTCCCCCCCCATCTGGCCTCCCTGGGCGACCTCTGGACTTGGCCCACCCTCACCCCCGGCCAATGGGTCCTCGCCACCCTCGCCGGCGTCTGTTGCGGCATTTCCAAGGCCGGACTCGCCGGCCTCGGCCTGATCACGGTCCTCCTCATGGCCGAAATTTTTCCCGGAAAAAGCTCCAGCGGCGTCGTCCTTCCCCTCCTCATCTTCGCCGATATCCTCGCCGCTTTCCTGTATCGCCAGGAAATCCTCTGGCCTCGCCTCCGCGCCCTCTTCTGGCCCATTCTCGCGGGCATCGCGGTCGGCTGGGCCGTCCTCCGCGTCCTCCCCGACGCCGCCTTCAAACCCCTCATCGGCGGCCTCATCTTGATCATGCTGGGCCTCCACCTCCTCCGCAGCCGCGCCCCCAACTGGAGCACCACGTTCGCCGCCTCCCCCGCCTTCACCTGGCTCGGCGGACTCCTCACCGGCCTCTCCACCATGGTCGCCAACGCCGCCGGCCCCATCGCCACCATCTACCTTCTCATCCTCGGCCTTCCCAAACGCGAATTCATCGCCACCATGGCCTGGCTCTTCCTCCTCGTTAACCTCATCAAAGTCCCCTTCAGCCTCCAACTCGGCCTCATCAACCCCGCCTCCCTCCGCCTCAACCTCCTCCTCCTCCCCGCCACCCTCCTCGGCCTCGCCCTCGGCCGCGCCGCCGTCCAACGCCTCCCCCAAAAACCCTTCCAAAACCTCGTCCTCACCCTCGCCGCCGCCGCCGCCCTACGCCTCCTTATCTTCGCCTAATCCACCCCCCCTCCCCGCTCCGCCCCAGGACGCAACTGCGCGGTTTACCTAGAGCTCACTCAGCACTAAGCTGATACAGAGTCAGGATTTCCCCCGAGCCGCCGCGAAACCACCCTATTTGAATTGCCGCAAAACGAATTGAGCTTAAATCAATTTCCCCGGCCCTACCTTTTCTCCCCCCGCGCCCCATGAACGATCTGCCCTTCCCCTTCCGCGTAGGTGTTTCCGGCACCGGCTTCATCGCCCGCGGCTTCATCGCCGCCACCCAGCGCCGCAGCGACTACCACATCTCCGCCGTCCTCACCCGCCGCCCGCCCCTCTCCGTCACCGGCATCCCCACCGAACTCCTCGTCCGCACCCCCGAAGAACTCGCCGAACACTGCGACCTCATCGTCGAGTGCAGCGGCGACGTCCTCCACGCCACCGAAGTCATCGACGCCGCCCTCCGCGCCGGACTCCCCGTCGTCACCATGAACTCGGAGTTCCACGTCACCACCGGCTCCTGGTTCAGCGGCCGCGGCCTCCTCACCGAGGCCGAAGGCGACCAATCCGGCAGCCTCGCCGCCCTCGCCGAAGAAGTCCAAGCCATGGGCTTCACTCCCCTCATCTACGGCAATACCAAGCGCTTCCTCAACACCCATCCCAGCCCCGAAGAAATGGAGTTCTGGGCCTCCCAGCAGGGCATTTCTCTCGACCAAGTCACCGCCTTCACCGACGGCACCAAGGTCCACATCGAGCAGGCCCTCGTCGCCAATGGCCTCCTCGCCAACATCGCCGAAGGCGGCCTCGCCGGCCCCCGCACCGAAACCCTCCGCCAAGCCGCTGACGTCCTCGCCGAACACGCCAACCTCACCGGCGGCCCCATCGCCGACTACGCCATCACCCCAGAGTGCCCCGGCGGCATCTTCATCGCCGCCACCCATGCCGCCATTCACGCCCCCGCCCTCCAGTATTTCAAAATGGGCCCC
>CALQKQ020000427.1 GCA_943331195.2 Akkermansia muciniphila
CTAAATATGGCAATCCGATCCGCAGTTTTACGGATGCGGCGGCGTTTTTTGCGCAGGAAGACCTGGAGGTGGTGGACATCACGGGCTTTCCGCAGGACCACGCGGGGTTTGCGGTGCAGGCGGCGGCGGCGGGGAAGCACTTTATTTTGGAGAAACCAATCGCGCTGAGCTGGGAGGAATGCCTGCAGGTGGAGGCGGCGGTGCAGGCGGCAGGGGTGAAGACCTGCGTGTGTTTTGAGGTGCGCTACAGTGGGCAGTTCACCACCACGAAGAGCTTGATTGACGGCGGGATGTTAGGGCGGGTGCACTATGGGGAGGTGGACTACTACCACGGGGTGGGGCCGTGGTATGGGCAATACCGCTGGAACACGCAGAAGAGCGGCGGGGGGAGCAGCCTGCTGTCGGCGGGCTGCCACGCCATGGACGCCTTGCTCCTGTGCATGGAGGGTGAGGTGGAATCAGTGACGAGCCTGAACGCGCAGAGCAGCCATCCGTATTTTACGGCATATGAGTATGCCACGACGACGACGAGCTTGGTGAAATTCAAGGACGGCCGGGTGGGCAAGTGCGCCAGCGTGATTGACTGCTTTCAGCCCTACTACTTCCACACCCACTTGGTGGGGAGCGAGGGCAGTTTGTTGGATGGCAAATTCCACAGCAACAAGATCGCGGCGCTCAATAAGGCCAAGTGGAGTGAGTTGAGCATCCATCCGATCGATTCCGGCGACGTCGCGGACCATCCCTATCAAACGCAGTTTGCCGCCTTCTTTAAGGCGCTGGAAGCGGGCGAGGACATGGCCCTGACTAGTTTGAAGGACGCGATGCGCAGCCACCAGGTGATTTTTGCAGCGGACCGCTCGGCGGCGCTGGGCGGGGTGCCGGTGCCGGTGAGCGACATCCCTTGGGCTTGAAATCGCTAGGCGAAGCCTGCTTCTGAAAGGAATCTGAAAGGAATTTGCTTTGCGCGGGCGGCTTCATGGGCGGGACGGGGTACGGGGTGAGCGGGGGGCTGTCCCCTTCCCTCCGGACAGTCCCGCCTGGTGGCACCTCTATCAAGCCAAACGCGGGCGCGCCCCCGGTTGGCCGCGTGATGTCTGTAGTTCCTCTCTTAAACTTAAATGGCGAATTTACTGATAAAAAGTTGCTCTGCCCTGGTTTGGCTGTTTTCTAAGTTCTGTTTTTTCCTCTCCCGACATCATGGAAAAGATATTCGCGCTGCTCAATCAGATGGAAACCGATGGCGTCATCGGCCCCTATGCTATCGGCGGTGCTGTGGGGGCGATCTTCTGGCTGGAGCCGTTTGCTACCAAGGACTTGGATGTGTTTGTGTCGCTGCCAACGGAGGCAGGGAGTTTGCTGCTGTCTCTTGGGCCAATCTATTCGTATCTGCTGGGCCTAGGCCATCAGGTGAGAGGCCAGTTCATTATAATCGAAGGCTGGGCGGTCGAATTTGTGCCACCAACCACTCCGTTGGTGGAGGAGGCTCTGCGGCAGGCCGTGAGGCGTGACGTGAACGGGGTGAGCACCCGGGTGTTCACCGCCGAACATCTCGCGGCCATCTGCCTGCAAGTGGGCAGGGCGAAAGATTACGATCGTGTGGTGCGCTTCCTGGAGGCTGAGATGATCGACGCAATTCTTTTCACCAGCATCCTGCAACGGCACGATTTGATGTCACCGTGGCAAACATTCCAAAACGCCTACCTTGAACCATGACCCCGCTCCTGGAAGACATGATTGCCCGCAAACGTGAGCGGAGAAAGGCACTGGCCACACTGCCCGTGGGGGAAAAGCTGCGGATGCTGGAGCAGATCATATCGGATACCCAAGCCATCGTTGCGACGCATCCCCCAAAGCCCGCGAATGCCCTGAAAATGAAAATACGGCGGAGAGTGGTGCTGGAACCGCCCGGCCTGTGAATCCCGAGGATGAAGGCCCGCAAATCTTGGCCCACGTGGGCCGCACGTTGCTACTCTACTCCTGCGGTGCCGCCTGGTTGCCCACCTATAAACTCGGCTTGCTCGAACTCACCTGCACGGCGGTGGAGTGAGTTGGTTTGAAAGGAATTTGCTTTGCGCGGGTGGCGTCATGGGCGGGACGGGGAACGAGGAGAGAGGGGGGCTAGCCAGAGCGTCCCGCTCTGGGTCCGACCACGGATCAGACCGGGACGGTCTGGCTACCTTGGGCTTTTTTGGGGGTTCTGGGCGACCGGATCGTGCCGCAAAACTCGTGTTAGGAGTTACTTGACCGCGACCGCCATGAGGTTGCCCCTCGTGAGCCGCGCCTGAAAGGAATTTGCTTTGCGCGGGGGGCGTCATGGGCGGGACGGGGGGGCTGGTTTGGAGAATAGAATTGCTATCCCCAACGGGCCTGTCAGCCTCAGGGGAATATCCTAGCCGTCATGCCCTTTATCCGTTCCGCTCGCCTGCTCAGCGTGCTCCTCATCGCCAGCGTGGCGATTAATATTTGGCAGTTCTTCCGTGTGGAGTCGGCGGATGAGGGCACGGCGAGAAAGCCTGTCGCGGCGTCCCTCGCGAGGAACCCGTCGACCACCGGTCCGGTATCGGGAAAGAAGTCCGCTATTGAGACGAATAAAGAACAGGATGCGGGCTCATCGGCAAAGTCTGCCGTTGCAACGCCGTCGCCGGAGCAACAATCGGAGGATGAGCTGATTTACGGAGCCAGCGGCGCAGGTGGTAAGACGCCTCATCACGGCGAACCATCAGGCAAGATTTCCCCGCAGCGACTCAAGGAATTGGCTACCATGCCGGTCTCGCAGGCCGAGCGGTTTCGGATTCAGGCCCGCCTGTTGTTGCCAGGCGACCGAGCGCTTGATTTCGACGCTTTGGATTTCGCGGCCGGACAACGCATCAAACTCGAGCGAATCCAAGAATTTCCTTATCCATCAAGCGTTGCGCTCGCTCGTGTGCAGGGCACGGCTTCGCCCTTCGCCCGTGAAAAGGAATCCTCTTCGCCTGGGCAGGCAGCTTTTTCGATTACACCCACCACTCCCGCTGATTTCGTATTCAAATCCCGGGGGCTTGAGATCGAGTTGGACCTGACGCCTGCTCCAGGAGCTCTTGTTATTGGTGGCAGCCTCAGGCAGACGGTGTTCGAGGGGTTTGGCCGGATGCCGGGAGAAGCCTTTTCGCCGATATGGCAGGACAAAGTGATTTTCACTGACAATACGTTTCTCCAGCCGCAGTTCACCACCCGGGAGTCGCCATTCGTTGCTGCCGCTGCGGAAGGAGAGCCTATCAGAATTCCCGTGCTGACATCGTTCGGTCAGACTTTTCTCGAACTCACCTGCACGCCGGTAGAGTGAGTTGGTCTGACAGGAATTTGCTCTTCGCAGGTGGCGTCGTGGGCGGGACGGGGAACGGGGAGAGAGGGGGTCTGATTCGATAAGCTTACATCAGCGGATTTTCGATTCGGTAAGGTGGTTTGTCCTTTTGTTCGCATTCCCAGTTTACCCAGAGTTTACCGTCAGCCCCGAGTTGCAACCAAGC
>CALQKQ020000428.1 GCA_943331195.2 Akkermansia muciniphila
GGCGGAGCCGCCGCGAGATCGGACCTCGAACAGGCCGTAGGGCAATGGAAGTACTATGGAGCCATCGGTCTGGCGAATCTTCCAGAAGGAGAAGGGATTCCCTCTCTCATCCGCATGGCAGTGGAGCCCAGCGGCCAGCGCGGACTTGCCTTGGAGCTGTTAGCGCAGGTCTCGCTGCAATATCCTGAAGCCAAGACCGTCCTATTGGATCAGATAGGCGCGGGGATGATAACCCCCCGTCAATGGCCCTATCTAGCTTCGGTCTTGAGTGGCGATTATTATCAATTGCCGGATGGCCTCTGGTTTGCCGCGCAGAATGGTGTTCCTATTGACCGCCAGAAGACGGCGCACATTGGGCTAGGAAATCAGAACTTCTACAAAGGGCTGCCCCCAGGCCAAATCTCCGCAGAACAGATCAACCAGCAAATCGCGCTTGTGGAGGAAATGGCCTCGGCGGCGCCGGATGCTGCGGCCAAAGCCGCCCTCCAAACCGCCCGGGACGCCCTGAACCAGCGGCTCTCCCAGCTGGCCGCCCCGCTCACGACCGATTCCCCCTAAAACCTTGCATCACCACCCCCACACCCATGAATAACTTATCCACCTTAACTATGGAATCCCCTGCGTCCGCCCACAAGGCCAACCCACCCGGCCAGGGCAGCCTGCCGGGGGGTGGTACCGGGCCCCGCGATCCGGCCGACGCCGCCTCTCGTGGCCGATGGCGAAAAGGGGCCACCATCCTCTTTGGGACGGCTCTTGGCATCTCTCTCTATCTCGCCTGGCAATCTCACGCGGGGAAGGCAGTTGTCGGTTGCGGTCTGGAGAGCGGTTGCGGGCAAATCCTGAAGAGCCGCTGGGGAGTCGCGGCGGGCGTGCCGGTCAGCCTACTGGGAGCTGGGGTCTATGCGGCGCTGCTGCTTTCCTCGCTCCGCCGGGAAGCCTTGCCGCTGTGGCAGCGCCGGGGCGAATGGGGGGCGTCGGGGCTAGTCCTCGGGGGAGCGCTCTGGTTCACCATTGTGCAGGCCTTCATCCTCCATGCCTTCTGCCCGTGGTGCAGCGCGGCCCACCTGCTCGCTAGCGCAGGGGTGGGAGTGCTCTGGCTGGCCCGGCGCAACGCGCCGCAAACCGCCTCCGGTCGCCCTGGCTTGGCCATGCTTGCCCTCCCGCTGGCTGGCGTCGCAGGCCTGGCGCTCCTGCAGAGCCTGACCCACCCGCCGGAACAGATCAAGCAGCAGTCCCTCTCTCACTCCCTGGTCTCCGACTCCGGCTTCCTTTCGCTACATGGCGGGCAGATCACGCTGGACTCCTCCGCGCTGCCTGCGATCGGCCTGCCCCAAGCTGCGGAGACGGCCGTCGCCCTCACGGATTTCACCTGCCCGCATTGCCGCGAATTGCATCGGACCCTGACGGAACTGGCGGGGCAACGCCCTGGACAATTCCGGGCGGTACTGTTGCCGGCGGCCTACGAACCTGAAGGAAGGGAGTTGCACCGAACCATGCTGGCCCTCTGGCGCATCGATCCCGAGCGCTACGGCAAATTGTCGGAGGCCTTGGTCTCTGGCGAAGTAGATCCCAATGCCAAAGCGGTGCTGGAGTGGGTCCAGCAGGGACTAAACGGTCGTTTCTACGAGCTGGCCTGGCCCCAATCAGGCTGGGTGCAAGATACCCTACGCCTGGGCGAATCCTTGTTGGCCCTGAATGGCCGGGAAAGCGGTGCGGCGACACTACCTCAGACCATGATTCGCGATCAAGTGCTCACTGGCGCGCCCCGTCCCGAGACCCTGGCGGCCTTGTTGGATGCCTTGCCTCCCTCGTCCACGGAGGCCCTGGCGGCTGCCCCCAGCCCAGCGCTTGAGGCGGCGGCCCCTGCGGCCCCTGCGGTGCTTGCGGCGCCTGCGGCCCCAGTACCTCCCACAGTTCCAGCGGACCAAGCTTCAGGTGCCGCCATCATCGCATTCGAATCGGCCACCGTTGATCTCGGGATCGTGACCAAAGGTGAACCCGCCGCAAAAAAGATCGCGTTCATCAACTCTGGCAAAGTGCCCCTGACAATCACTAACATCAAAGCGAGCTGCGGATGCACCACCGTCGAGGGCTGGCAACAAACCGTGGCTCCCGGCCAGCAGGGTTCCTTTGAACTCAAAATCGACACCGCGAGATTCAATGGAGCCATCACCAAAACCGTGGATGTGGAGTCGAATGCCAGCAATGGAATGGTGCGCCTGACGCTCAAAGCCCTCATCTGGAGCCCGGTGGCGGTCAATCCGGCCATGGTCTCCTTCGGACCGGTTCTTAAAGGCACCAAGATCGAACCGCGCACCGTCGAAATCACGGTCACGGACCCAGAGCCCCTCAAGATCGCCGCAGCCACCTGCAACAATTCCTATTTTCAAATCGAAATGAAACCCATTGAAGAAGGCCGCAAGTATCAATTGCTCGTGTCCGTGCCAGAACTGGGGGACCGCCCGCAAAATTCAGAAATCGTCCTCGCGCTCGGGCACCCCAAGCTCAACGAATTGAAAATCCCGCTCTACATCAACCCGGTTGATCCGATGGTGGTGCAGCCCGCCCAGCTCAGTATTCCACTCGCCAACCTAGAGAATGGTTCGACGGCTTCGATCACGGTCTTCTGCCACGATCCTGCGTTGGCCTCCCTGGAAGTCACCGATCTAGCCTACTCCGGGGGCGGCGATGCCACGGTGACATTCGAGCGGCAAGGGAACAACCAGTGGGGCCGGATCCAGTTCACTTTACCAGCTGGATTCAAACCAGGGGACACCAAAGAGGCCTTCGTCAGCTTCCACACCAACCATCCCAACTATGCCAAAATCACCGTCCCCGTGCGCTTCATCGGCAGTTCCCCGACGGCTCAAGTGCCGTCCGGAACCTTGATCCGCTGAACCTGACGCCCCCTCCTCTCTCTCCAATCCAACCATTCAAGCACCAACGGCACCACCGCCTCCCTTCGCCAATCAGTGCGCCATCGGCTCTCCCTAAAGGGGGGCTGGCGGGTTTTGTCCTGCCGAAATGATGTTCCCAGCCGAGGCCTGGTGCGGTGCCTCCGAGGCAGTGTTGTGGGAGTTTGGCGAGAGGGGGGTGTAACGTTTGTTCTGTAAAAGGCTTTAGCCTTGCCCTGCGCGCGCGGTGGCAGAGGGGGTGGGCCACGGTGGTTTAAGTTGCAGGCTAGCAAACACCGCAACCCAAACCCACCGAAACCCACCGAAACCCACCCATATCCCACCCATATCCCACCCATATCCCACCCATATCCCACCCATATCCCACCCATATCCCACCCATATCCCACCCGCCCCAATCAGACCTCCTCCACACGGTTTGGCAACTCCTCACCATCCAGGGCTCCGCCAGCTTCGCCGAAGGTTTACGGCTTTTCCCTCAATGAGGCCATAGCCCAGGAGCGCTCCGCCGTGTTTCAGGCCAACCCTACGAGCGTTGTGAAGCGCCTCTGGGATCCGCCTCTGGGATCCGCCAATGGCTTCAAGTCCAA